>NZ_JBNNOB010000101.1:0-14587 GCF_050274375.1 Sphingomonas sp. NPDC019816 | reverse complement strand
CGCCGTCTCGAAGGGAGAAAGCCCGCAGCAACGCCGCCGCCCATCCCCACCCCCCCACCAAAAACAAAAAAAACCCCCCTCGATTCCCCGTGCGGTGGTGGGAGTTCAGACTTGGGCTCTTCTGGTTGAGACTTGCCTTTCGGACACCGTGCTCCCGCGGTTCTTCCTCTCCCCCTCCCCAAGGCCGCCGTCATCATCGTCGCGCGCATTCATGTCTCCCTCAAGCCAGGTCACCGGCCGGCTTACGCCGCCGGAGCGGGGCGGGTCCATCGGTTTATCGCTGGGGGGGATCATCAGGGGGCTGGCGGCTCTAGCGCCGCGCCAACGCTACGAAGAAATCTGGAGGCGCGACCGGGAATCGAACCCGGGTGCAAGGATTTGCAGTCCTCTGCGTCACCACTCCGCCATCGCGCCTCGATGTCGTGGGAGGCGGGCATGTCTGCGGTTTTTGCCTCGCTGTCAACAGTCACGACGCGGCCGTTACAAAAAAGTCCAGGCGGGTCCTGATCGCCACGCCGGCCGAGCCTGGGCTGGCCGGGCCTATTTCACCGCCGTCTCCGCGACCGCGACCGCCGCCGCCTTGCCTCGACGCCGTTCGGCGACCTGTGCGTCGGATACGCCCTGCGCGAAGGTCGCGGTGGCAGGCGGCGGATTGCGCGTCTTTTCGAGATAGCCGGCGGTGATCGATCCGCCCAGGACGGCGGCACCGATGATGCCGGCGCCGAGATAGCCGGTGCTTCGTTTCATAAAGCCTCTCCAGAATGGGCCAGGCGGCGGGGCCTTGGAATGGCCATCAAACGGGAGAGGCGTGCGATTGGCTCCTGCCGTTACATTTTGTCGCAAAGCGGATGCCGAGCGGAATGCCGGCGATATCCGTCCGCTTGGCGGAACCGAGCGGGCGCGATAGAAGCGGCGGGAACCAAATTAGTGTATTGCACAACTAAAACGGCTGTGCGACAGGGATGGGCCATGATGACGACCAGCAACGAATCCTCGAATTTCGACGCGATGCGCCACGCGATGGTGGCGAGCCAGCTGCGTACTACGGCGGTCAGCGACCAGCGCGTCGTGGCGCAGATGGCGCGGGTTCCGCGTGAGGCGTTCGTGCCGGAGGCGCTTCGTCCGGTCGCATATCGTGACGGCACGATCGACCTGGGGCAGGGGCGTGCGGTCAACCTGCCGATGGCGACCGGCCGTCTGCTGACCGAGGCCTATCTGGAGGCGAATGATCGCGTGCTGCTGATCGGCGCCGCCACCGGCTATACCGCCGCGCTGCTTGCCGGGATCGTCGCCGAGGTCGTGGCGGTCGAGGACAATGCCGATCTGCTCGCCGCCGCGCGCACCGCGCTGGCGGGTGAAGCCAAGGTCAAGCTGGTCGACGCGCCCTTGACCGCCGGCAACCCGGCCGATGCGCCCTATGACGTGCTGGTGATCGACGGCGCGGTCGAGGAAATCCCCGCCGCCCTGATCGAGCAGGTCCGCGTCGGCGGCCGGATCGTCACCGGTCTGGTCGACAAGGGCGTGACCCGTCTCGCCAGCGGTCGCCGGACCGAGGGCGGCCACGGCGTGCGCCCCTTCGCCGATGCCGAATGCACCATCCTGCCGGGCTTCGCCCGCCCGCGCGCGTTCCAGTTCTGATGCCGATGCGTCCGTCCCTGACCTCCGGCGTCCTGATCGGTTCGGCGCTGCTGCTGGCCGGGTCCGCTTCGGCGGAAACGCTGCGCGAGGCGATGGTGCGGGCGTATCAGACGAACCCGACGATCACCGGTCAGCGCGCCGCCCAGCGCGCGACCGACGAGAATGTGCCGATCGCACGCTCGAACGGCCTGCCGTCGTTGCAATCCAACGCGCAGATCATCGACAATATCGTCGTCGCTAACAACAACTTCCTGAACCCGGAACGCGTCGGCACCGGGCAAGTGCAGTTGTCGGTGCCGCTCTATCAGGGCGGTGCGGTCAAGAACGCGGTGCGCGCCGCCGAGACGCGGGTCGATGCGGGCCGGGCTCAGCTGCGCGGGGTGGAGGCGAACCTCTTCACCAATGTCGTCGCGGCGTACATGAACGTCATCCGCGACGAGGCGATCGTCAATCTGAACACGCGCAACGTCAATGTGCTGGACACCAATTTGCGTGCCTCGCGTGACCGTTTCCAGGTCGGCGACCTGACCCGCACCGACGTTGCCCAGTCCGAGGCACGGCTGGCGCAGGCGCGCGCGCAGTTGCAGTCGGCGCAGACGAACCTGATCTCCAGCCGCGAGAATTACGTTAACATCGTCGGCGTCGCGCCGGTGGGCCTGGAACAGCCGCCAGCACTGCCGACGCTGCCCGCCTCGCCGAACCGGGCGGTGGCCGTCGCGCTCGACCAAAACCCGCAGCTGATCGCCGCGCGACGCTCGGCGGATGCGACCCGCTATGACATCAACGTGGCTCGCGCCAATCGGCTGCCGCGCGTGGCGGCGGTATCGAGCGGTAACTATTTCAATTATCTCGGTTCGCTGAACGCGCCACCGGGGGCGGGCAACGTGCCGACCTCCGGTATCAACGCGACGGTCGGTGTGCAGATGTCGATGCCGCTGTTCCAGGGCGGCCGCCCGGCGGCGCAGGTCCGTCAGGCCGAGGCGCTGCGCGGCCAGGCGTTGGAGAATGCGACCGCGACCGAACGACAGGTCGTGGCGCAGGTCCGCTCCGCCTATGCCGTCTGGCAATCCTCGCAGGAGGTGATCGCCTCGGCCGAGTCGGCGGTGCGCGCCAATTCGCTGTCGCTGGAGGGTGTGCGCGCCGAGAACAGCGTCGGCACCCGCACCGTTCTCGACATCCTGAACGCCGAGCAGGAATTGCTGAACAGCCAGGTCACGCTCGTGACCGCGCGGCGCGACGCCTATGTCGCGGGCTTCGCGCTGATTGCCGCGATGGGCAATGCCGAGGCGCGCGACCTGGGGCTGGACGGCGGTTCGCTCTACGATCCGGTCGCCAATTACAAGCGCGTGCGCAACCGCATCAACGACTGGGACGGCGATGGCGAGCCCGCGCCGGTCGCCAGCACCACCGCCGGCACCCAGGCGCAGACGGCGGCGATCACCCGTCCGCTTGACGCGGATGTGAACGCCCCTGTTGACAGAAGCCCCGCATTAACCACAGGTGCAACGGCACCGAGCCGGCAATAACGCCGGCCAGAGGCTATGGGGGCCTGGGGGGCTTCAATGGGGATTGCGGTCATGGGTGAGATCAGCGCCGAACCGTCGATGGAGGAAATCCTTTCCTCGATCAAAAGGATCATCGCCGAGGAGGGCGAGGTGCCGGCGCGACAGCGTCGCCAGCCGCGACCCGTGCCGTCGCCGGTCGCCGATGACGACGGTCCCGAGATCCTGGAACTCAGCGATCCCATGCCGCTGCGCATGAAGGTGGAGGCCGCCGCCGCGCGTGCCGCCGAATCGGCCATGCGCGCCGCGCCCGAGCCGGCACCGGCGGCCCCCGAACCCGTGGCACCCGTGCCCGCCCCGACCGCCGCCCCGATCGCGGCGGCACCGGTCGAACCCGCCCATGGCCCGGACCAGGAGGAGGCGATCGTATCGCCCCGTGCCGCCGAGGCCAGCCGTGGCGCCTTGGAGTCGCTCAGCCGGATGATGGTTAAACCCGAACCCAGCGGCGACGGCACCCTGGAGGGGCTGGTCCGCGACATGCTCCGTCCGATGCTGCGCGAATGGCTGGATGCGAACCTGCCGGAAATGGTTGAGGCGATGGTGGCCAAGGAAATCGCCCGGATCACGCGCGAAGGGCGTTGATGCCGCCGGCGGGCAATCCGGTCGGAATGATGGCCGCCTCGGAACCGGGCCTGGAGCGCCGGGTTGGCAAGGCATGACCGCTATCGACCGGCCATCGGAGAAGGACAAGGCGAAACGCACGCCCGTGTCGTCGCCGCCTATCGCGGATACACGTCAGCCGCATTCGGGCCAGTCGGATATCTTCTTCGCTGCGGTGAAGACGACCCGGATGCCGATGATCGTCACCGATCCCCGGCAGCCGGATAATCCCATCGTCTTCTGCAACGAAGCCTTCAGCTTCATGACCGGCTATTCCGAGGAGGAAATCCTCGGCACGAACTGCCGTTTCCTGCAAGGGCCGGAGACGGACCGCGACGTGGTGGCACAGGTCCGCGCGGCGGTCGAGCGACGCGAGGAGATCGCGGTCGAACTGCTCAATTACCGCAAGAACGGCTCGACCTTCTGGAACGCGCTGTTCGTCTCGCCCGTCTATGACGATGCGGGCGAGCTGGTCTATTTCTTCAGCAGCCAGCTCGACATCTCGCGCCGCCGCGAGGCCGAGGATGCGCTGCACGAGGCACAGAAAATGGAGGCGGTCGGCAAGCTGACCGGCGGCATCGCGCATGACTTCAACAACCTGCTCCAGGTCATCATCGGTTATTCCGATATCCTCGAAGCCCGGATCGACGCCGGCGACCGCAGCGGACGCCGCGCGGTGGAGGCGATCAGCGCGGCGGCCGCACGCGGCGCGACGCTGACCCAGCAACTGCTCGCCTTCGCGCGCAAGCAGGAACTGCGCGACCGATTGCTCAACTTCAACCAGCTGATCGGGGATTTCCGCCCCATCCTCAACCGCACGGCCGGCGAGCAGATTACCTTGCGCCAGCGGCTGGAGGAAAATCTCTGGAACTGCCGGATCGATCCGGTTCAGGCCGAAATGGCGCTGCTCAACATCGTGACCAACGCGCGCGAGGCGGTCGACCGCGACGCGGGGCAGGGCGTCGTCACCATCACCACCCGCAACATGATTCAGTCGGCCGAGCATCCCGAGGGGCCGGCCAACCTCGATCCGGGTGAATATGTCATGGTCCGCATCGGCGATGACGGGCCCGGTATCGATCCGGCGATCGCCGACAAGGTCTTCGACCCGTTCTTCACGACCAAGGAAATGGGGAAGGGCGCAGGGCTGGGCCTGGCAATGGTCTATGGCTTTATGCGCCAGTCGGGCGGGCTGGCGACGGTCGAGCATGACGAGGGCGGCGGTGCCGCGCTATCGCTCTATTTCCCGCGCGCGGCCGGTGTCAGCGAGCGTCGTCCCACGCCCGTCCGGCCGGCCCGCAAGGGCGGCGTCGAGCGTGTCCTGATGGTCGAGGATCAGGACGATGTCGGCGATCTGGGCCGGGCTATGCTGGAAGACATGGGCTATGACGTGGTGCTGACGCGCAGCGCGCGCGAGGCGCTCGATCATCTGGCGAAGGACGACGACTTCCAGCTGCTGTTCACCGATATCCTGATGCCCGGCGGCATGAACGGCGTGGCGTTGGCACGCATCGTGCGCCGCGATCATCCGCGCCTGGCGGTGCTGCTGACGACCGGCTTTGCCGACGAGGCGATCGATGAGGGCGCGCGGTCGTACGAACTGATCCGCAAACCCTATCGCCGGGCCGAGCTGAACGACCGGATCCGCGCGGTGCTCGACCGGCCGGGGGCGCGTACCTGATATCATCTAGCGTCCCAGCGTCAGGCTGATTAAGGCAGCGGCATGACTGAGCTGCCCAAGACGTTCGACCCCGCCGCAATCGAAGCCCGCTGGTATGGCCATTGGGAGGAAAAGGGCCTGTTCCGCCCCGATCGCCCGAATGCCGAGCCGTGGACGATCGTCAACCCGCCGCCCAACGTCACCGGCAATCTGCATATCGGCCATGCGCTGGACAACACGCTCCAGGACATCCTCGTCCGCCATGCCCGGCTGAAGGGCAAGGACGCGCTGTGGGTCGTCGGTACCGATCATGCGGGCATCGCGACCCAGATGGTCGTCGAGCGCCAGATGAACGCGCGCGGGGAGAAGCGCACCGACTTCACCCGCGACCAGTTCCTGGAAAAGGTCTGGACGTGGAAGGCGGAGAGCGGCGGCCAGATCACCGGCCAGCTGCGCCGTCTGGGCTGCTCGATGGACTGGGCCAATGAGCGGTTCACCATGGACGAGGGCTTCAGCAAGGCGGTGCTGAAGGTATTCGTCGACCTGTACCGTCAGGGCTTACTCTACCGCGACAAGCGGCTGGTCAACTGGGACGCCGGGCTCGGCACCGCGATCAGCGACCTGGAGGTCGAGACGCGCGAAGTGAAGGGCAGCTTCTGGCGCCTGCGCTATCCGCTGGCCGACGGATCGGGCTTTATCGAGGTTGCGACGACGCGTCCCGAGACGATGCTCGCCGACATGGCGGTCGCGGTCCACCCGGACGATGCGCGCTACACCGCGCTGATCGGCAAGCAGGTGCGCCTGCCGATCACCGGCCGCCTGATCCCGATCGTCGCCGACGAACATGCCGATCCCGAGCTGGGATCGGGCGCGGTGAAGATCACGCCGGGCCACGACTTCAACGACTTCGAGGTGGGTCGCCGCGCCGGGATCGAGGCGCGCGACATGCTCAACATGCTCGATGGCAAGGCACATATCTGCCAGACGTCGGACGGGCTGATCCCCGACGCATTCCTGGGCTTGTCGACCGCCGACGCGCGCAAGGCCGTGGTCGCGCGTTTGAAGGACGAGGGCGTCCTGATCCCGCATATCGACAAGGACGGCGAGGAGCATGACGCCGAGCCGCGCACGATCCAGACCCCGTTCGGCGACCGCTCCGGCGTGGTGATCGAGCCATGGCTGACCGACCAATGGTATGTCGACGCCAAGACGCTGGCCCAGCCCGCGATCCAGGCGGTGCGCGGCGGCGACATCAAGATCGTGCCGCAGGCGTGGGAAAAGACCTTCTTCAATTGGATGGAGAATATCCAGCCCTGGTGCGTCAGCCGCCAGCTCTGGTGGGGCCATCAGATCCCGGCCTGGTTTGCCGAGGACGGTCGCGTGTTCGTCGCCGAGAGCGAAGAGGAAGCGCAAGGACAGGCAGGCGAGGGCGTTACCCTGACCCGCGACCCGGACGTGCTGGATACGTGGTTCTCGTCCGCGCTCTGGCCGTTCGCGACGCTCGGCTGGCCCGATAATGGCGACAAGACGCTGGCGGGGCGTTACCCCAACGACGTACTGATCTCCGGCTTTGACATCCTGTTCTTCTGGGATGCGCGGATGATGATGCAGGGCATGCACTTCATGGAGGATGTGCCCTTCAAGACACTGTATCTGCACGGTCTTGTCCGCGCGGCAGACGGCTCGAAGATGTCGAAGTCGAAGGGCAACACGGTCGATCCGCTGGGCCTGATCGACCAGTACGGCGCCGACGCCCTGCGCTTCTTCATGGCGGCGATGGAGAGCCAGGGGCGCGACATCAAGATGGATGAGCGCCGGGTCGAGGGTTATCGCAACTTCGCGACCAAGCTGTGGAACGCGGCGCGCTTTGCCCAGTCCAACGGCATCGGCGTATCGACCACGCTGGAGGCGCCGAACGCCAGCCTCGCGGTCAACAAGTGGATCATTGCTGAAACGGTGAAGACCGTGCAGGCGGTGGACCTCGCACTGGCCGACTACCGCTTCGACGGGGCGGCGAACGCGATCTATCAGTTCGTCTGGAGCCGCTTCTGCGATTGGTATCTCGAACTCATCAAGCCGGTCCTTCAGGGCGGCGAAGAGGGCGGTGACGAAACCCGTGCGGTCGCGGGCTGGGTGCTCGACCAGATACTGGTCCTGCTCCACCCGTTCATGCCGTTCATTACCGAAGAGCTGTGGCATGCCATGGGCGCGCGCGATCACGACCTGATCGTGGCGCAGTGGCCGATGGCCGACGCCCGCGCGCTCGACCCCGAGGCGGAGCGCGAGATCGACTGGCTGATCCGTCTGGTCAGCGAAATCCGCGCTGCGCGCACCGAACTCAATGTGCCGCCGGGCGCGCGTCTGCCGATGCATGTCCGCGATGCGAATGACGGCACCACGGCGCGGCTGATCCGTCAGGCGTCGGCCTTGGCGCGTCTGGCGCGTGTCGATGCGGCCGAGGGCGAAGCGAGCGGCGGCGCGGCGCAGGTGGTGGTGGACGAGGCGACCTTCGTCCTGCCGCTGGAGGGCGTCATCGACCTCGACGCCGAGCGTCAGCGCCTGACCAAGGCGATCGCGGCGGTCGAGAAGGAACGCGATGCGCTGGGCGGACGGTTGAGCAACGCCAGCTTCGTCGAACGTGCCAAGCCGGAAGCGGTCGAAAAGGCGAAGGCCGACCATGCCGACAAGATGGCCGAAGCGGCCCGCCTGCACGCGGCGCTGGGCCGCCTGGGCTGACCCCAAAATCCTCCTCATCGTGAGATGAGGGGGGCATCGCGAAGCGATGGTGGAGGGGCGAGGGGCCATGCCCCTCCACCGCGCCCTGACGGGCGCGGTTCCCCTCCCCAAGCCGAGCTTGGGGAGGATGGGCTTATGCCTATTCCCCCAAGCGTCGCAGCCGCCGGATGCGCGGCTCGCGCTGCAACTGCGCCTCGCGGCGGATCACCTGGCGCAGTTCGTCGCGCTTTTCGTGGATGGAGGCGATCACCGGCCCCATCGCGACGCCCAGATCGACCAGCACCGCCTCCGAGAGTTGGAGCGAGCTCTCCAGCGTCTCGGGCACCGCCTCGCTGACGCCCGCACGGTAGAGTTCGGTCGCATGCGCCATGTCGCGCGCGCGTGCGATGATCGGCAGGTCTGGCGCGGCCTCGCGGATGCGCCGCGCCAGCCGCACGGTCAGCACCGGATCGTCCATCGTCAGAATGAGCGCGCGCGCGGCGGGCAGGTCCAGCCGGTCGACCAGTTCCGCCCGCGCGACGTCGCCGAACATCACCGCATAGCCCGCGCGCCGCGCATCGGTCACCGAATCGATATCGGCCTCCACCGCGACATAGGGCTTGCCATGGACGGTCAGCATATCGGCGATCATCTTGCCGACGCGGCCGAAGCCGATGATGACGGTGCGCTCCGCATCGGTCGCCAACTCGGGCACGGCGGGGCCATCGGTGCTGCGCGCCTCGATCCGGCGGGACATGACCCGACCCGCCTTGGCGAGAAGAGGGGTGATGGTCAGGCCGATCGCGGTCACCGTCTGCCAAAAGGCGGCGGTTGAGGGCAGGATCAGCTGCGCCTGCGCCGCCGTCCCCAGCACGATCAGCGTCGTCTCCGACGGACTGCCCATCAGCAACCCGGTCTCCGCCGCGACGCCGCGCCGTGCATTGGCGACGCGAAGCAGCAGATAGGTGACCACCGCCTTGACCGCGATGACCCCGACGACCGCCAGCAACAGCATGTCCCAATTCCGTGCGATCAACCGCAGGTCCAGGCTCATGCCCACCGTGATCAGGAACACGCCGAGCGCGAGGCCCTTGAACGGCGCGGTCATCACCTCGACCTCGGAGTGATATTCGGTCTCGGCGATCAACAAGCCGGCGAGCAGCGCGCCGACGATCGGCGACAGCCCGGCCGCCGTGGTCGCCACGCTGGCGACGATGACGACCAGGAGCGAGGCGGCGAGGAACAGCTCGGGGCTCTTGGTGCGGGCGGCCTGTGCGAACAGGCGGGGCAGGACGATCCTGCCGCCCAGATACATGACGACGACCGTCAACCCGCCGCGAAGCGCGACCCCGGCGATGCCGACCCAGCCTTCGTCGCTGGCGGTCGGCGCCATTGCGCCCAGCGCGAAGATGATGGGGACGAGCGCCAGATCCTCGAACAACAGCATGGCGAAGGCGCCGCGACCGACCGGGCTGGTCGTGCCGACCAGCGGCAGCACGAGCGCGGTCGAGGACAGCGTCAAGGCGAGGCCGAGGCCGATCGCGCCGCCTAGTCCCTGGCCCATGACATGCAAGGCCCCGCCGATCAGAACCGCCGAGCCTAGCAATTCGGCCGCGCCGGTCCCGAACACCAGCCGCCGCATCGCCCACAGTCTGCGAAAGGACAGCTCCAGGCCGATGGAAAACAACAATAAGATGATACCGAACTCGGCGAAGGGCTCGATCGATTCCGGGTCGGATATGGTCAGGTAGTAGAGCCATGGGGCCTGGGGCACCAGCGAACCGAGGCCGGCGGGCCCGACCAGCAGGCCGACGAGGATGAAGCCGATGACCGGGCTGACCCGAAAGCGGGCGAAGGCGGGAATGACGATCCCCGCCGCGCCGAGGATGACGAGCGCGTCGGAAAAGCCTTGATTGTCGAGCCGTAATGCCATGGCGCGAGACTAGCCCGGCTTTGCCCTGCTTGTCAGGCCGTTAATCCTTCGAAACGGTCCTGGGGCATTTGGTCCACTGACCGGTGCCGTTCGACGCGGCTAGGGCGCGGGGATGAACAGTCCGTCGCGCCACGTCTTGATCGCCCTCCTCTCGACCCTGGTCCTGACGGGATGCGGTGACGGCGACCGGGCGGCACGGTTGAAGGCGGCGGGGCCGAATCCGTCGCTCGACGCGCTGATGAAGGTGGCGGACGCCGACGCCGGCGCGCGGACCTTCGGCCAGTGCCTGGCGTGCCATACGATCGGCAAGGGCGAACTCGATCGCGCCGGTCCCAACCTGCACGGGATCATGGGCAAGCCGGTCGCCGGCGGAAGCGATCGTTATGGCTATACGGCGGCGTTGAAGAAGGTCGGTGGCGTTTGGGACCGGCCGACGATGGACCGCTGGCTGACCGCGCCGCAACGCTTCGCGCCGGGGACGAAGATGACCTTTGCCGGTCTGTCCGACCCACTCGCGCGGGCGGATGTGATCGCCTATCTGGAGCGGGAAGGGCGAGAGTAATCCGGTTCGCGGTCGGGCTTGCGCTTCGACGTCATCAGCGTGAACGGCGGCGAGGAAGGGGCGCCACAATCCCCAACCTCCGTTCAGCCTGAGCGCAGTCGAAGGCCAAGGGAATCCCTTTGCCAAAAGGGCATTGAAGAGCTTGTCGCGTGGCCTTCGACTACGCTCAGGCTGAACGGAGGGCAGGAAAAAAAAAGGCCCGGAGACAATGCCTCCGAGCCCCTTTCTCACAACCTTGCGGCAGCAATTACTGCCAGTTGGCCATTTCGGTTTCGAGGTTGACGCGGATCGCCTCGAAGAACTGCTCGGTGGTCATCCAGGGCTGGTCCGGGCCGATCAGGATCGCGAGATCCTTGGTCATCTGGCCGTTCTCGACGGTCTGGACGCAGACCTTTTCCAGCGTCTCGGCGAAGCGGACGACGTCGGGGGTGTTGTCGAACTTGCCGCGATACTTCAGGCCGCCAGTCCAGGCAAAGATCGACGCGATCGGGTTGGTCGAGGTCGCCTTGCCCTGCTGATGCTGGCGATAGTGACGGGTCACGGTGCCGTGCGCCGCTTCCGCCTCGATCGTCTTGCCGTCCGGGGTCATCAGGACCGAGGTCATCAGGCCGAGCGAGCCGAAGCCCTGCGCCACGGTGTCCGACTGTACGTCGCCGTCATAGTTCTTACAGGCCCAAACGAACTCGCCGTGCCACTTCAGCGCCGAGGCGACCATGTCGTCGATCAGGCGGTGCTGATACTCGATGCCCGCCGCCTTGAATTGATCGGCGAACTCGGCGTCGAACACTTCTTGGAAGATGTCCTTGAAGCGGCCGTCATAGGCCTTCAGGATGGTGTTCTTGGTCGACAGATAGACCGGCCAGCCACGGTTCAGGCCATAGTTCATCGAAGCGCGTGCGAAGTCGCGGATCGACTCGTCGAGATTGTACATGCCCATGGCGACGCCGGCGGCGGGGAAGTTGAACACTTCCTCCTCGATCGATTCGCCATTCTCGCCTTCCCACTTCAGGGTCAGCTTGCCCTTGCCGGGGACCTTGAAATCGGTCGCCTTATACTGGTCGCCGAACGCGTGACGGCCGACGACGATCGGGTGGGTCCAGCCGGGGACGAGGCGGGGAACGTTCTTGATGACGATCGGCTCGCGGAACACCACGCCGCCCAGGATGTTGCGGATCGTGCCGTTGGGCGACTTCCACATCTTCTTCAGGCCGAATTCCTCGACGCGCTGCTCGTCGGGGGTGATGGTCGCGCACTTGATCGCGACGCCGTACTTCTGGGTGGCGTGAGCGCTGTCGATCGTCACCTGATCGGCGGTGGCGTCGCGGTTCTGGACCGACAGGTCGAAATAGGCCAGCTCGATGTCGAGATACGGCTTGATCAGGCGCTCGCGAATCCACTCCCAGATGATCCGGGTCATTTCGTCGCCGTCGATCTCCACGACCGGCGTATTTACCTTGATCTTCGCCATATGCGCATCCTTAGATTTGGCAGGTTTGCGACGCGTCTAGGGGAGGGGGCGCGTCGGATCAACCACCCTGCTCGGGATCCGAAAGGGCCGAGGCGAACCGAAAAGATTGTGCGATGGCCGGTGGACAGGTAGACAGACCCGATGCCTTCGCTTGAAAAGCCTCCCATCGCCACCACCACGGTCAAGTGGCGCTTTCCCGCCGTCCATCCCGAAGGGCGCAAATATGTGCTGATCGGGGCGGGCCTGACCCTGATCGCCACGCTGATCACCAAGATCCTGTTCTGGCCGTTCGTCGGTCTGTGCATCTGGATCGCGGCCTTCTTCCGCGACCCCGTGCGCACCACGCCGCAGGGCGACGACCTGATCGTCGCGCCCGCCGACGGGCTGGTGACCATGATCCAGCGCGTGCCGATCCCGCGCGAACTGGTCGGCGAGCTGGGCGAGGCGCCGCTGGTCCGCGTGTCGATCTTCATGTCGGTGTTCGACGTGCACATCAATCGCACGCCCGTCGCGGGCGTCATCCGCCAGGTCGTCTATATCTCGGGCAAGTTCCTGAACGCCGATCTCGACAAGGCGTCGGACGAGAATGAACGCCAGCATTTCGTGGTCGAGGGGCGCGACGGCCGCAAGATCGGTTTCACCCAAATCGCGGGCCTGGTCGCGCGGCGTATCGTCGGCTTCGTTAAGCCCGGAGACATGGTCGCCGCCGGTCAGCGCGTCGGCCTGATCCGCTTCGGCAGCCGTGTCGACGTCTATCTGCCCGACGACGTCACGCCGCAGGTATGCCTGGGCCAGCGTTCGGTGGCCGGTGAGACGGTATTGGGCCGGGTCGGCGGCAAGCCGATGACCGGTATCGCGCAGTAATCCATGGCGATGTCCCCCCGCTTCGCCCGTCGCGGCCCACCGCGTGGCCTGCCGCTCCGGGCGATCGCCCCCAATGCCGTGACGGCCCTGGCGCTCTGTTCCGGCCTGACCGGCGTGAAGTTCGCCATCGCGCAATCCTGGGAAGCCGCCGTCATCATGATCATGGTGGCGGCCGTTCTCGACGGGCTGGACGGGCGGATCGCGCGATTGCTGCGTGGGGAAAGCCGTTTCGGCGCCGAGCTCGATTCGCTGTCGGACGCGATCTCGTTCGGCGTCGCACCGGCGCTGATCCTCTATCTCTGGTCGCTTTGGACGCTGCCACGCATCGGCTGGATCGCTGCGCTGCTTCTCGCGGTCTTCTGTGCGCTCCGGCTGGCCCGGTTCAATTCGCAGCTCGATATCGTCGACCAGCCGCGCAAGACCGCCGGCTATTTCACCGGTATTCCCGCGCCAGCCGGTGCGGGATTGTCGATGCTGCCGCTGTATCTCTGGTTCTGGACGGGGGAACCGTTCTTCGCCTCGCCGCTGCTTGTGGCCCCGTGGGTTACCTTCATCGCGTTGCTGATGGTGTCGAGCGTCGCGACCTTCTCCTGGACCTCGTTCCGTCTGCGCCGCAATGTCCGGTTCGAGGTCCTGGCGATCATCGTCCTGGTAGGCGCGGCCCTGTTGTCCGCGCCTTGGCATGCGCTGACCGCGCTATGCCTTGCCTATCTGGCGAGCATCCCGTTCAGCATGATCGCCTATGGCCGGATCAAGCGGCAGCGCGGCGGCGCGCCAGCATCGAAGGGGCCGGCGAACCTGCCGCCCAGCGCCTGACGGCGATGCGCCGTTCGGCCACCACCAAGGCGGCCAGCGGCGTGAAGGCCGGCTCGACATGGCCGGTCGCGAGATGGAGGATACGGCGCCACTGGGGCGCGATCATCATCGCGATGGTGGCGATGGCGGCGACAAGGGCGCCCGTGAAAACCAGAACACTCACCACGATCATCATGATGTCTGCCTCCTGCCTTACCATGGGGTCCGGCATATTAACCAAGCCGTAACCATTGGAATTTTTGATCAGTTCCGTCGCCGCGATCGCGACAACAGGATGAACCGTGCCAAATTAGGGATATTGCGTTTGCGATTCACCTCAGTTGGCCGCTGTTCTCCCTTGCGGTCATCTTATGTTCCGCCTGTGTTCCGGAGTCAATGTGCTTTGGAACAAAAGTGAACGGCTTGCAGGGCTTGTCATGACGTTGGTCATGCGCTAGGGGCGCCCCCCTCAACACCGCATGGGAAGCATCATATTTCGGTGCGCATGGGCTTGGCCCGCCGCGTCATCCGCTTCCCAGAGGCATAACCGGAAGGAATTAGATTATGGCGGCACCCGTCGTCACCATGCAGCAGCTGGTCGAAACCGGCGCGCACTTCGGCCACCAGACCCACCGCTGGAACCCGAAGATGAAGCCCTACATCTTCGGCGACCGCAACGGCGTCCACATCCTCGACCTGTCGCAGACCGTGCCGCTGTTCGCGCGCGCTCTGGAGTTCATCAGCTCGACCGTCGCTGGCGGTGGCAAGGTCCTGTTCGTCGGCACCAATC
>NZ_JBNNOB010000100.1:0-14592 GCF_050274375.1 Sphingomonas sp. NPDC019816 | reverse complement strand
AGGGCATGGGCGGCGCGATGGACCTGGTCGCGGGCGTCAAGAAGATCATCGTCGTCATGGAGCACAACGCCAAGGACGGCAGCCCCAAGTTCATCCCCGAATGCACCCTGCCGCTGACCGGGCGCAACGTCGTCGACATGATCGTCACCGATCTCGCGGTGTTCCAGCGGCCCGATCATGACAGCGCCTTCCGCCTGATCGAATGTGCCCCCGGCGTCACCGCCGATGAGGTCGCTGCCAAGACGACCGCCGCGTTCGAGCGCTGATGGCCTATACGCTCGTCACCGCGAACAGAAATTATTCGAGCTGGTCGCTGCTTCCCTGGCTGCTGATGAAGGCGCTGGGGATCGGCTTTATCGACCGGATCGAGCCGTTCGCGGCGGCGGAAAACTATGCGGCGTTCCGCGCCTTCTCGCCGACGGGGCAGGTGCCGGTGCCGATCGATGGCGAGCGGACGGCGCGGCGGGGGCGGCTTGGGTGAAGACGGTGCTGGCGCATCCGGCGATGCGCGATTGGGAAGCGCAGGCGCTGGCCGAGACATGGCGGGACCCGGATCACGAGATCGAGCTGGCGGAGTGTGGCGGCGTGACGGCGGACTATCGCGCCGAAGGGTGAGGACGGGGCGTGGCCTTCGACTTCGCTCAGGCTGAACGGCTGTTGTAAATAAGGGCAGCTCCCTCGCTCCGTTCAGCCTGAGCGAGGTCGAAGGCCAAGGGAATCCATCGCATCGATGACGAATCTGCTCTTTAAGCGAAATAACATTGCGCCAACCCCTTGCGCTTCGCACCTTTTCGGATAACAGCGCCCCCATTATGGCCCAACGACCCCAGACCCTGTACGAAAAGATCTGGGCCGCGCACGTTGTCGAACGGCGGCCCGATGGCACCTGCCTCATCTATATCGACCGCCACCTCGTCCATGAGGTGACGAGTCCCCAGGCCTTTGAGGGTCTGCGCGCGGCGGGGCGCAAAGTTCGTCGCCCCGAACTGACGCTTGCGGTGCCCGATCACAATCTGCCGACGACACCGCGCACGGACGCGAACGGCCATCTCCTGCCCATCGCCGACCCGGAAAGCGCACAGCAGCTGGACGCGCTTCGCCGCAATACGGCCGAGTTCGGCGTCGACTATATCGATGCGACGGCGGCGGCGCAGGGCATTGTCCATGTCGTCGGGCCGGAACAGGGCTTCACCCTGCCCGGCACGACGCTCGTCTGCGGCGACAGCCATACCTCGGCGCATGGCGCGCTGGGTGCGCTGGCGTTCGGGATCGGCACCTCGGAGGTCGAGCATGTGCTGGCGACGCAGACGCTGCTGCTCTCGCCGTCCAAGACGATGGAGGTCCGCGTCGATGGCGTGCTGGGCCACGGCGTATCCGCCAAGGACGTCGTGCTGGCCATCATCGGCAAGATCGGCGCGGCGGGCGGGACGGGCCATGTCATCGAGTTCACCGGCAGCGTCATTCGCAACCTGTCGATCGAAGGCCGGCTGACCATCGCCAACATGTCGATCGAGGGCGGTGCGCGCGCTGGCCTGATCGCGCCGGACGAGACGACCTTCGCCTATTTGAAGGACCGCCCCATGGCACCCAAGGGTGCGGACTGGGACAAGGCGGTCGCCTGGTGGCGGACGCTGCCGACCGATCGGGGTGCGGTGTACGACAAGGTCGTGACGCTCGACGCCGCCGACATCGCCCCCAACCTCACCTGGGGCACGAGCCCCGAGGACGTGGTACCGATCACCGGCGTGGTGCCCGATCCCGACAGCTTCGCCGATGCCTCCAAGCGAGAAGCGGCGCGCAAGTCGCTGGATTATATGGGTTTGGTGCCTGGCACCGCGATGCAGGACGTGGCCATTCAGCATGTCTTCATCGGCAGTTGCACCAACAGCCGGATCGAGGATTTGCGCGCCGCCGCCGCCGTGGCACGCGATCGCAAGGTCGCCGACGGCGTTCGCGCGCTGGTCGTGCCCGGCTCGGGTCTGGTCAAGCGGCAGGCCGAGGCCGAGGGGCTGGACCGGGTGTTCGTGCAGGCTGGTTTCGAATGGCGCGAGCCGGGCTGTTCGATGTGTCTGGCGATGAACCCCGACAAGGTGCCGCCGGGCGAGCGCTGCGCCTCCACCTCCAATCGCAATTTCGTCGGACGGCAGGGGCCGGGCGCACGCACCCACCTCCTGTCGCCGGCCATGGCCGCCGCTGCGGCCGTGACCGGGCGCCTTTCCGATGTTAGAGCGTTGATGGTCCAGGAATAACGTCATGACAGGGAAGTGACGGCATCATGAAGCATGTATTGGTCTTGCTCGTAACGGGCGCTGTGCTGTGCGGCGCCGCCGCCTATGCCGCAGGGGTGGCATCGAAGCCCGCCACGGCCGAACAACCGCGTTAAGCGTCGTCGCCCGCCACGGCGTGTCGCGGCGACGAAGGACAGGAATTGGAATGAACCCGGTTACGACCGTATCCGGCACCGCCTATCCGTGGGGTGCCAAGAATATCGATACCGACGTCATCATCCCGGCGCATTGGTTGAAGACGATCACGCGCGCCGGCATGGGGCGGGGCGCGTTCGAGACGGTACGCGCGCAACCCGGCAATATCTTCGACGATCCGCGCTATGCCGGAGCGCCGATCCTGATCGCGGGGGATAATTTTGGTTGTGGCTCCAGCCGCGAGCATGCGGCCTGGGCACTGGCGGACATGGGCATCCGCGCGGTGATCGCGCCCAGCTTCTCCGATATTTTTTCGGGCAACGCCTTCAAGAATGGCATCGTGCCCGTCGTCCTGCCGCAAGAGGCGATCGATCGCTTGATCGAGGTGGCGCGGGATCATCCGGTGACGGTCGATCTGGAGACGATGACGGTCACCACGCCCTTCCAGGACCGCTTCTCCTTCGATCTGGATCCGTTTCGCCGCGAATGCCTGATGAACGGGCTCGACGAAATTGGCCTGACGCTGGAACGCGATGGCGCGATTGGCGACTTCGAAGGCGGCATGGCGCAGGAGCGACCATGGGTGGAAGGTCGTCAGCGACTGGGGCGGACGGCGGCCTGAACCTTCGCCATGCCCCCTGATCAAGGGGCTGGACGACGCGATGAAGCCTATCCGCGTCGTCCGACGAGCATCTCAGGATGCGACCACGACCACGCCCGCGATGATCGCCCATAGCGCGAGCGAACCGATCATGCCGTTCATGATTCCGGTCATCGGCGACGAACGCCGCCCGACCTCATCAGGGGCAAGGGGTAGGGGATCACGCATGACACTCTCCTGGGCGGGGCGGTATGATGCCCGGTTGGACCGGGTCTTCCGCGTGCATTGACTTCACTTACATTACGTTTGAGCGGCCTTTCCGTTCCTGTCGAACGACCGATCGGACGGGGCGCTTCGGATCGGTTGCGTGCCGGGGCCACCATGCCTATTTCAGGCCACAGCATGAATGCCCATCCATGGGCAGGGGGATGGCGGACCGATGGAACAATTTGACGAACGCAGGCGTGGTTTCGAGGCCAAGTTCGTGGCCGACCAGGACATGGTGTTCAGGATCACGGCGCGCCGCAACCGGCTGGTCGCGCAATGGGCGGCCGAGCGGATGAAGCTGACCCCCGCCGAGACCGACGCCTATGCCAAGGCCGTCGTCCAGGCCGATTTCGAGGAAGCCGGTGACGAGGACGTGATCCGCAAGCTGCTGGGCGACCTGACCGCCGCCGGGATCGATGTCGATGAAGCCGAAGTGCGCCGTGCGCTCGACGAGCAACTGATCGAGGCACGCCGCCAGTTGATGGAGAGCCGCTGACATGCCGATGGCCGCCGACGATATCGCCGCCATGATCCGTACCGCCATCCCGGACGCCACGGTCGAGATCACCGACCTGGCCGGGGACGGCGATCATTATGCCGCCCACGTCACCGCCGCCAGCTTTGAAGGTATGAGTCGGGTGGCACGCACCCGCGCCGTCTATGCCGCGCTGGGTGGTCGCATGGGGGGTGAGCTTCACGCCCTGCAACTGACCACGGCGGTACCCGCCGGCGCCGCCACCGCCTGACCGCATTTCCAAGGAAGACCGATATGACCGACGATACGAATGCGCGGATCGACGCGCTGGTGATGGCCAACCCCGTCCTGCTGTTCATGAAGGGCACGCCGCTGTTCCCGCAATGCGGCTTTTCCAGCCGTGCGGTGGCGATCCTCAATCATCTCGACGTGCCGTTCGAGGGCGTCGACGTCCTTCAGGACCAGGGTATCCGCCAGGGAATCAAGGCCTATTCGGACTGGCCGACCATCCCCCAGCTTTACGTCAAGGGCGAGTTCGTCGGCGGATCGGATATTATGATGGAAATGTACGAGAGCGGCGAATTGGCCGAGCTGGTGCAAGAGGTGAAGTCGGCCTGACCGCCGACTTTCCCGGATGAGAAAAAGGGAGGCCGGGTTTCGATCCGGCCTCCCCTTTTTTGTTCCTCCGCAAGTCAGGACAGATAAAGGCGCCCTGTTGACTACGGCTGTAATCGCGATAGGATTACGTCTGTAGTCATAAGGGGAATCGAGTCGATGGCCGAGCGGATCAGCGATGCCGAACATGCGGTGATGGAGGTCCTGTGGGAGGATGCACCGCTCACCGCGCAGGATGTCGCCGAGCGTGTCGATCCCGAACGGGGGTGGAGCACCAACACGGTCAAGACCCTGCTCGGACGTCTGCTGGCCAAGAACGCCATCGCGCATGAGGAGCAGGGGCGCCGTTATCTGTATCGGCCGATGGTGGCGCGCGACGATTATGTCGTCGGCGAGTCGCGTCGGCTGATCGACCGGTTGTTCGGTGGTCGCCTGACCCCGCTGGTCGCGCATCTCGCCGAGCGCGATGAGCTGACCGCGCAGGATATTTCCGAGATCGAAGCGCTGCTGAAGGACCTGAAGGCGTGAGCGCCGCGCAACTCGGCTGGGCGGTGGAGGCGATGATCGCCTCGACGCTGCTCATGGCGCTGGTCCTGCTGGCCCGCCGCCATGTCCGCCAGGCCTTCGGCCCGCAGATCGCCTATGCGCTTTGGGCGCTGCCGCTCCTGCGACTGATCCTGCCGCCGCTGCCGCAGGGACTGTCCGAGCAGGCGACGCCGCCACTGGCCGCCGCAAGCGCGCGGTTCGCCACCTATGTCATGGTGCCGGTCGCCGAGCAGCTGCCGATGGCTGCCGAGGGACCGAGCCTCTGGGCGCTGCTGGGGCAGGGACTCGCGCTGTTCTGGATCATCGGTGCTGCCGGATTTCTCGGTTTCCAGCTGCTGCGGCACTGGCGTTTTCGTACGCGGCTGCTCGCCTCGGCCGATACGCTGGAGGCGGTGAAGGGCGTGCGGGTTGTCGCCAGCGACGGCGCGCCGGGGCCGCTGGCCTTCGGGATCTGGCATCGCTACGTCGCGTTCCCGCGCGACTTCGACGAGCGCTATGACGCCGACGAGCGCGATCTGGCGCTCGCCCATGAGCTGGGCCACCACGAACGCGGCGACCTGATCGCCAACTGGATCGCGCTGGCCGTACTCGCGCTCCATTGGTTCAACCCCGTTGCCTGGCGCGCCTTCCACGCCTTTCGCGCCGATCAGGAGCTGGCCAACGACGCCCGCGTCCTGAAGGGGCGCAGCCGGGCGGACCGGCACGTCTATGCGTGCGCCATCGTGAAGGCCGCGCATGGCCGCGCGCTGTCGGGGGCGTGTCATCTCCATACCATCGACGATCTGAAAGGCAGGCTGAAGATGTTGACGACTTCTCCGAAATCGCGACGCCAGCTGGCGGTCGGTGGGGCGACCGTGTCGCTGCTGGTGCTGGGCGGACTGGGCGTGACCGCGTCGGGCACGCCGGCGGCGGCGGCGCTGACCAGGAAGGTCGAGCGCACGATCGGCGTCGACCTGACGAGCAGCGCGCCCCTCATCCCGGCGGTCGCCGCGCCGGAAACCGTGCCCGAGGTCCCCGAAGTGCCGGCGCCGCCGCGCGCACCGGTGGCCCGGATCATGACCCAGGACGCGGCCGCGCCCATTCCGCCCAGCGCCCCGCCCGCCATGCCCACGCCGCCGTCGGTGGCGGAGGCTCCGGTCGCACCACCCGCGCCGCCGGTCCCGCCCTATATCGTGACGCTGCGCAACGGAAAGACGATGCGCGTCCAGGCCCCCCATGGCGTGCGTGTCATGTCGATGGCGGACATGCCCAAGATGCCGCCCATGCCGCCGATACCGATCGTCCGCTCGGAAGCGTGCGGTACCGCCAAGGCCGATACGCGGACCAGCATCGCCACGATCGACGGCAAGACCCGCAAACAGGTCACCATCATCTGCACCGACCGTATCGAGCATATGGCCCGCCGCGCGGCGCTCTCCGCCGAGGCCGCGACCCGCATGGCGAAGGTGAACACCACGATCGCGCTGGCGAGCATCGAGAACGCGCGGAATTCGATCACGCGGGACCGCAATCTGTCCGAGGATGCGCGCCGCGATGCGCTGAAGGGGCTGGACCAGGCCACCGCCGAGCTGAAGGCTGAAATGGCGAGCGGCGATCGCGACTGAGACTCCGAGTTAAACCCCACTCGACCTCCGTGCCCGGCTACCGGGTACGGGGGTTGCTCTTTGCCGGTGGCTTGCCCACATGGGTCACGATGGCTGAGCACCCGACCGGCATTCCGATCCTGCTCGAGCCGCTGGTCACCCGCGTGCTCGCCCCCAATCCGTCGGCCTTTACGTTCACCGGAACGCAAAGCCATGTCGTCGGTGACAGCGACGTCGCCGTCATCGATCCCGGCCCCGACGACGCGGCGCATATCGCCGCGCTGGAACGGGCGATCGCCGGGCGACCGGTACGCGCGATCCTGATCACCCATCATCACCGCGACCACAGCCCCGCCAGCCGACCGCTCGCCCGCAGGACCGGCGCGCCGATCGTCGGGGCGGCGCCCTTCGCCCCCGATTATGAAGGCGGCCGCTCCGACGCCGCGTTCGACCGCGATTACGCCCCCGACCGGATTCTCGATGAGGGCGAGGGCGTTGCGGGAGAGGGCTGGACGCTGACGGCGATCGCGACGCCGGGCCACACCTCGAACCATCTCGCCTTCGCGCTGCCGCAAACGCGTGCGCTGTTTTCCGGGGATCATGTCATGGGCTGGTCGACCAGCGTCGTGTCGCCCCCCGATGGCGACATGACCGCCTATATGGCCAGCCTAGAAAAGCTGATGGCGCGCAACGACCGGGTCTATTACCCCGGCCACGGCGAGGCGGTGGACAATCCGCAGCGGCTGGTGCGCGGGATGCTGGGCCACCGCAAGCAGCGCGAGGGGCAGATATTGCGCCTGCTGGCCGCGAGCGGAGCGCTCGACGTGCCTGCGATGGCGTCGCGCATGTATGTCGGGCTGAACCCGAATTTGCTTCCGGCAGCGGAACGATCGGTGCTCGCGCATCTTTACGACCTGCAAGCGCGTGGATTGGTGCGGGAGGAAGGGACGGCATGGACGAACGCGGCGTGACCCCGCCGGTGGAGAAGCGGCGCAGCGGCCTGGGCCTGTTCATGGCCAAGGCGACGGGCGTGCTCGTTCTGCTGGTCCTGGCCGGGCTGATCTTCGTATGGGGCGTGCAGCGTTATGTCGAAGATCGGCTAACGCCCGATCCCACCACCATCGCCCGCGCCAGCCTGGAGGGGCTGCGCGAACAGAACCGGCTGTCGGCCTTCGCCGCGCGCTATGTCGCCGTCGTCACTTCGCGCCAGTCGCAACTGGGCTTTTCGACCGAGCGGACGCTGATCATGCCCGGCATGGTCCGCTACGAGGTCGATCTGGCGAAATTGCGTCAGCAGGACGTGCGCTGGGATGCCGCCAATCGCACGCTGTCCGTCACCTTGCCGCCGGTCGAGATCGACGGGCCGCAGGTCGATCTGGCGGCGATCCGCGAATATGGTTCGGGCGGCGTGCTGACGACCTTCACCGATGCCGAGCAGCGGCTGGACGCCGCCAATCGCAAGGCCGGGCAGGTGGAGCTGCTGCGTCAGGCCCGGGGGCCCGCGCCGATGCGGCTGGCGCGCGATGCCACGCGCCGCGCGGTCGAACGCAGCTTCGCCATGCCGCTGCGCGCGGTGGGGGTGGAGGCGACGGTGCAGGTGCGCTTCGCCGACGAGGCCGCGAACGACGAGCGCTGGGATACCACGCGGCGCGTCGACGAGGTTCTGGGCAACGCCGGCTGACGACCCTGCACGTCCCCGATTGTCGGGGCACCGGCTTACCCCTAGGGGAGGGAGCATGACCATCCAGACGAATCTGACGGGCCTCGACCTGCGCGCCGAGATCGACCGGCTCCGCAAGGAACGCAACGCCGTCATCCTCGCCCATTATTATCAGAAGCCCGAGATTCAGGATTTGGCCGATTTCGTCGGCGACAGCCTGGACCTCAGCCGCAAGGCGCAGGCGACCGATGCGGACGTCATCGCCTTTTGCGGCGTGCGCTTCATGGCGGAGACAGCGAAGATCCTGTCGCCCGACAAGATCGTCGTGCTGCCCGACATGGCCGCTGGATGCAGCCTGGAGGACAGTTGTCCCCCTGAACAGTTCGCCGAGTTCCGCGCGCAGCACCCGGATCATATCGCGCTGACCTACATCAACTGCTCGACCGAGGTGAAGGCGCTGTCCGACATCATCGTCACGTCCTCGTCGGCCGAACAGATCCTGGCGCAGATCGATCCGGCGCAGAAGATCATCTTCGGCCCCGACCGCAACCTCGGCGGCTATCTGGCGCGCAAGACCGGGCGCGATATGCTGCTGTGGCCCGGCGTGTGCATCGTGCACGAGGCGTTCAGCGAGACCGAACTGCTGAAGCTGCGCGCGCAGCACCCCGACGCGCCGATCGCCGCGCACCCCGAATGTCCCGCCGTGATCCTCGACCATGCCGATTATGTCGGATCGACCCGCGGCATCCTGGAGTTCGCGCAAACGGTGACCAGCGACACGCTGATCGTCGCGACCGAGCCGCACATCATCCACCAGATGCAAAAGGCGATGCCGGGCAAGACCTTCATCGGCGCGCCGGGCGCGGACGGTAACTGCAACTGCAATATCTGCCCCTACATGGCGCTCAACACCATGGAGAAGCTGTATCTGGCGCTCCGCGACCTGACCCCGCGTGTCGAGATCGAGGAGGGCTTGCGGCTCCAGGCCAAGAAGAGCCTCGACGCCATGCTGACGCTGGCGAGCGGCACGGTCGGCAAGGGCGATCTGGGTCCGCGCCCGTGATCGAGGGCTTCGACCTCGACGCCTTCGTCACGTCGACGCTGGCCGAGGATATGGGGGCGGGCGGGGACATCACCTCCGCCGCCGTGATCCCGGCCGAGGCGCGCTTCGTCGGCACCATGGCCAGCCGCGATGCGATCACCGTCGCCGGCCTGCCCATCGCCGAGGCGTTCTTCCGCCGGCTTGATGCCGATGTCGTGATCGAACGGCTGGTCGAGGACGGCGCGCGCGTCGCACCCGGCACCGCGCTCCTCCGCCTGTCGGGCAAGGCACGCGCGATGCTGACCGCCGAACGCTCTGCCTTGAACACCGTCCAGCATCTGTCGGGCATCGCGACGATGACGGCGGCCTATGTCGCGGCGATCGCGGGCACGGGTGCGACGCTGCTCGATACGCGCAAGACGATCCCCGGTCTTCGCCGACTGGAGAAATATGCGACGCGGATGGGCGGCGCGCAGAACCACCGCATGGGCTTGTGGGACGCGGCGATGATCAAGGACAATCATGTCGCGGTGGCGGGCGGCATCGGCCCGGCGGTCGCGGCGGCGAAGGCGGCGGATATCGCCCGGATCATTGTGGAGGTCGACCGGCTCGATCAGATCGAACCCGCGCTGGCGGCTGGTGCGACCCATTTGCTGCTCGATAATATGGGCCCGGACCAGCTGGCCGAGGGCGTCGCGCTGGTGGCCGGGCGGGTGCCGACCGAGGCGTCGGGTGGCGTTCGGCTGGAAACGATCCGTGCCATCGCGCAAGCGGGTGTGAGCTATGTCAGCGTCGGCCGCTTGACCCAATCGGCGCCGGCGGCGGATATCGGCCTGGATTTCGCCCCCGCCTGATCGGCGGCCGGCTATGAGATAGAGGGGATGCGACGCGTGCGACCGAAATCGGTGATCCTGGGTGAACGGCTGTCGCTGGCCGCCATCATCCTGCTGGTGGTGCTGGCCGCGCTCGGCTGGGCCGATACGGTGGCGCAGGCCGGTGTCGCCATCGCGCTGATCGCCAACGGCCTGCTCATCGGGCTGTTCCTGTTGGCGACGCTGCTGACCACGCGGATGGCGAGCCGGGTCGGGCTCGGCCTGCTGGTGGTGATGACCGTGTTGAACCTGATCGGCTTTCTCTATCAGGTCTCGGTGGGTGCGCTGGCCGAGGGGCTGTTCGGCGTGCTGACGGCGGTGCAGGCGGCTGCGTCGCTGGTGGCGGTGGTCATGCTGATGCGGCCCAACGCGCTGGCCTGGTATCGCGCAATGGCGGAGGTGAGTGACCAATGAAGACGATTTTGATCGGGCTGGCGATGCTGGCCGTGCCGCAGTTGGCGGGTGCGCAGACCCTGGAGTGCCGCGCGCCGGGCGCCATTCCGCGCATCCGCCCCGACCTGCCCAGCGCCAGCCAGCCGACCCGCGTCGTACCGATCGGCAGCTATACGCTGGCCATCACCTGGAGCCCGCAATATTGCCGCGATCCCAAGGGGGATAGTCGCTTCCAGTGCGGCACCGGCAACCGCTTCGGCTTTACGCTGCACGGGCTGTGGCCCGATGGCGAAGGCAAGGAATGGCCGCAATATTGCAAGCCGACCGCGATCCTGCCCGCCGCCGTCGTTCGCCGCCATATCTGCGCCACGCCGTCGGCGCAGCTGATGCAGCATGAATGGGCCAAGCACGGCACCTGCATGCCGGGTTACAGCCCCGCGCGATACTTCCAGCAGTCCAACGCGCTTTATCACGGCCTGCGCTTTCCCGACATGAACGCGCTGTCACGCCGCAATAACCTGACCGCTGGCGATCTGGCAGGCGCCGTGGCGGCGGCCAATCGTGGGATGAGCGCGGACATGATGCGCGTCACGGCCACCCGCGACGGGTGGCTGGACGAAATCTGGATCTGCCTGAACAAGGCGTTCCGCTACACCCGCTGCCCGGCGCATCAGGGTGGGCTTCAGCCCGGCGCGCCGATCAAGATCTGGCGCGGCGGACGCTGAACCGGATGGCTTATCCCTCCGCCGTCACGGTGGAGGGATGATGCTTTTCGAGATGCCTGCGGATGATCCGCAGGTTGCGCGTGTTCGAGCGGAACATGACGTCGGCGGCGTCGCCGACGATCGGGATGAACCCCAATATCGTGTCGAATCCGACATTGGCCATCATCCGCGCCATATGGAATTTGGAGAGCCCCAGATTGCGGGCTTCCCAGATGATATAGCTGCCAAGCGCCGCCGCCGCGATGTCGCCGATCACGGGGACGAGCCCCAGGATCACGTCCAGGCCGATGGGGCGGTTGATACCCGGCACCGTCACCACCCGTTCGAGCAGCCTTTCCATCGCCTCGATCCGTTGCCGACTGGCGGCTATGCTCTTGTCGAGCGGCAGGGCATCGAAGGTCGTGGGATCAATCCGGGAAGCGTTCGCCATGACGATCAATTGGTGTCGGGACGCAGCCCGTTCAATGGATGCCAGGCCCGCATATTGGTTTGATATTGCCGTAAGCGGTTGTTGACGAGCGACCAGCGCAGCGGCCGGGCGAGCGGGATGAACGAGACGTCGCTGTTCACCGCCGCATCGGCTGCGGCGATGGCGGCGCTTCGCTCGGCCAGCGTTGGCGCCAGCCGCGCCTTGTCGATCGCCGCGCTCGCCGCCTCGCCACACGGGGCGCAGGCGGTGGCGAGATACCAGCGGGCGCTGTCGAACGGTGCGACCGCATCGATCAGCCGCAGTTCGGCGGCGGCACCCAGGGCCACGCGCTGCGGCGTGATCCCGACCGACAGCAGCGCTGCGCCGATCTGTCCATATAGCAAATTGGCGCCGGGCCCGTGCGGAAGCGCGATCCGCATCGTCACCGGCTGCCCCCAGGCGTCGACGCGAGTACGCGCCGCGCCACGGCGGGCGTCGAGCGTCAGCAATGCCCAATTGGGCACCTGCGGCGGTGCATCCGAGTCGAGGGTGTCGGGCAGCAGCCGGTCGGTGGCCTCCCAGTTGGGCGCGATGCTATTCAGGATCGCCTGGCGGTCGAACAGCGCCGACAAAGCCTGGCGATTGGCAGGATCGGCGAGAAATCCGTCGCGATTGGCGATGGCGAAGCCGAACAGGCCGGCGGCCGGATCGACGCGAACCGATGCCGGACCGATATTCAGCTGGTCGAGCAGCGGCCATTCCTGGAACCGGCCGCCCAATACGGCGTCCGAACGTCCGTTCGCAAACCGCACCAGCGCGCGCGCGGCGGGTTCGGCGAACAGGGCAACGTCTCTGGCCGGGGACGGCGTCGCGTCGTCATCCGGCTCTGCCCGGCGCGGGTCGGCGATGGGGCGCAGCATCAGGGGAGGGCCGGACCGGATGACGCGGAATGGCCCCGTGCCGTGCCGCGCCCGGTCGAAGATCGCCATTTCCGGCTGCGCGAACAATTTGAGGAGGTCGGGGCGCGGGCGTGACAGGCGGACCTCGATGACTTGCGGGGTCATCACCACGACCTCGTCGATCGCGGTCAGGAACGGTGTCAGCGGGTTGGCCGATCGCGGTGAGACCAGTCGGCGGATGATCACCGCCACCTGCTCGGCGGTGACGGGCGAGCCATCGGTCCACTTGGCCTCGCGCAGGCGAAAAATGTAGCTGCCGCCATCGTCGATGACGATCCAGCGCTCCGCCAGACCCGGTACGATCTGCCCCCCGGCATCGAACCGGACCAGGCCCTGGGCCAGCGAGTCTCGTAACACCCGGGGCGGGAAGCCGCCTCGCGGAGGGGCGGGCGTGGTGCCCTGTGCCAATGTATCGCGGCCTTCGATCGCGCTGACCACCACCGGGCCGCGATCGGCGCGGTGCCCGCAACCGGCAGCGGAAAGCAGGGCGGTACCGAGCAGGATGGTGCGGACGGCGGGACTCGAACCCGCACTCCATAGGAAGCCGATTTTAAGTCGGCAGCGTCTACCGGTTTCGCCACGTCCGCGCACAGGCAGAGAAAGAGACGAGGATGCCGCCAAGGTCAAGCAAAGAGCGACCGAAGCGCCGTTACAGACGCAAGACGACGCATCCATGGCGTCGTGAGGGCGGCGTCAGGCCTCGACGTTGAGGCGGGCGCGCATTTCCTTGCCGGGTTTGAAATAGGGGACGCGCTTGGCGCAGACATCGACCGTTTCGCCGGTGCGGGGATTACGCCCGGTGCGGGCATCGCGTGCGCGGGTAGAAAAGGCACCAAAACCGCGAAGTTCGACGCGGCCGTTCGCCGCCAGTCGCTTGGTGATCTCGTCGAAGAAAATCGTCACGATCAGCTCGATCTCGCGCGGGTTAAGCCCCGGATTTTGCTGGCCGATCTTTTGCACCAATTCCGAACGGATCATCGTCTAGTCCCAAGCTGCAGACGAGCCGTTCCTAACTTGTGTTTCTCGCTGCTGAAAGTGATTTTATTATACGATGACGGTTCTGTTTGCCCAAGATGGACAGAACCGGGACATGTTAGCGTGAACATGTCCCGGTTCCAGGACCTTACTTCTGGGTACGGGCCTTCAGGGCCTCGCCCAAGATGTCGCCCAGCGATGCGCCCGAATCGGACGAACCATACTGAGCCACGGCCTGCTTCTCTTCGGCGATCTGCATCGCCTTGACCGAGAAGGTCGGCTTCTTCGAACGATCGAAGCCGGTGACCATCGCGTCGAACTTCTGGCCGACCTGGAAGCGCTCGGGGCGCTGCTCGTCACGGTCGCGACCCAGATCGGTGCGCTTGATGAAGCCGGTCGCACCATCGTCGCCCGCCTGGACTTCGAGGCCCGCGTCGCGGACTTCGAGGACGGTCACGGTGACGACCTGGTTCTTGTTCAGGCGATCGCCAGCCGCAGCCACGCCGCCAGCGACCGGGCCGCCGCGCTCGAGCTGCTTCATGCCGAGCGAGATACGCTCCTTCTCGGGGTCGATGTCCAGAACCACGGCCTGAACGACTTCGCCCTTGCGGTGCAGGTTGAGGGCATCCTCACCCGACACGCCCCAGGCGATGTCCGACATGTGGACCATGCCGTCGACATCGTTGTCCAGGCCGATGAACAGGCCGAACTCGGTCGCGTTCTTGACTTCGCCCTCGACGGTCGAGCCGATCGGATGGGCGGCGGCGAACGCTTCCCACGGATTGGCCTGAGCCTGCTTGAGACCCAGCGAGATGCGACGCTTTTCCTGATCGACTTCCAGGACCACGACGTCGACTTCCTGCGAGGTCGAGACGATCTTGCCCGGATGGACGTTCTTCTTGGTCCAGGACATTTCCGACACGTGGACCAGGCCTTCGATGCCCGGCTCCAGCTCGACGAACGCACCGTACTCGGTGATGTTCGTGACGCGGCCCGACAGCTTCGCGCCGACCGGGTACTTGGCGCCAGCACCATCCCACGGATCGC
>NZ_JBNNOB010000099.1:0-14653 GCF_050274375.1 Sphingomonas sp. NPDC019816 | reverse complement strand
CCCCTCCCCTGAAGGGGAGGGGTGATTTTGGTTCAAGTCGTCGAGGTCAAAGCCGCTGCGTGCCCGCATAGGCGAACAGCGCGTCGCCGTCCGACGACAGATGCACCGTCTCGGCACCCGTGACCGTCAGGCACTGGCCCGCCTTGAAGTCCACGCCCGCGACCGAACCGCTGCCGGTGATCGGGATCAGCCAGGCCGTCCGCCCCTCGGGCAGGGCCACCGCATGATCGCCCGCCGCCCAGCGCTCCAAGACGAACTTCGGCCCCTCGACCAGGATGTCGCGCCCCTCGCCCGCCGCCCCCGGCGAAACGATCGGCTGGTATGGGGTCAGATGCGCGACATCGACGCCGTCCTCCAGATGCAGCTCGCGATCGCTGCCATAATCATACAGGCGATAGGTCGTCTCGCTGTTCTGCTGCACCTCGATCACGGTCAGGCCGGCACCGATCGCATGGATCGTGCCCGAGGGCGCGTAATAGAAATCGCCTTCCTTCACCGGCACCCAGTCGAGATCGTCCTCGACCGACCCGTCCAGCGCGTCGGCGCGCAGCTGCTCCTTGGTCATCGGCGCCTTGGGGCCGAGCGCGATGGTCGAATCGGGCTCGGCGGTCAGGATCGTCCAGCATTCGTCCTTGCCGCGCGGCAGGCCCCGCGCCTGCGCCTGTTCGTCGTCGGGATGGACCTGCACCGACAGCTTCTCGCTGGTGAACAGATATTTGATCAGCAGGTCGGGCGAAGTGTCGCCCGGTTCCTGGAACCACACCTCGCCGATCGGTGCACCGTCGGCGGGCGCATCGTCGAATCCGGGATACAGGGTATGACGGCCCCAGGGCTTTTCGACGCGGTGGGTGTGGAGCAGCGTAGCGGGCATGGGCGACAACCTTTTCGTTCGGGCGACGGTTCAACCGTCCGGGCGATGGGCCGTTCCGCCCGTTCGCGCGTCCCATGCCGCGTGGTCCGGCGGGGTTCAAGCGGTCTGTCGTATCCTCCGCGCGACGATGCGCGCGGGGACTGTTCCCCGCCCTTCGGCTGCGCTAAGGACATGCGCGATGCGTAACCCCCGTTCCCGTGCGCTGTCGCTGGCGCTGATCGCCGCTCTGGCCCTTCCGATCGCGGGTTGCGCCCGCAACCGTACCCGCACCGACCTGCCTTATGTCGCGCGCGACGTCGGCACGCTGTACACGGCCGCCAAGACGCGGCTGGACCAGCACCGGTACAAGGAGGCGGCGCTGCTGTTCGACGAGGTCGAGCGTCAGCACCCCTATTCGATCTGGGCGCGCCGCGCGCAGCTGATGAGCGCCTTCAGCTATTATCTGGGTCGCGAATATACCCAGTCGATCCAGTCGGCGCAGCGATTCCTGTCGGTCCATCCCGGCAATCGCGATGCGCCCTACGCTTATTACCTGATCGCGCTCGGCTATTATGAGCAGATCCAGGACGTGACGCGCGACCAGAAGATCACCCGCCAGGCGCTCGACGCGCTGGGCGAGCTGATGCGCCGCTATCCCAACACCCGCTACGCCGCCGATGCGCGGTTGAAGGTCGATCTGGTCAACGATCACCTGGCCGGCAAGGAAATGGAGATCGGCCGCTTCTATGAGGATCGCCACCAGTGGCTGGCGGCCTCGATGCGGTTCCGCACCGTGGTCGACAAGTATCAGACGACCAGCCACACGCCCGAAGCACTGATGCGCCTGACCGAGACCTATCTGGCACTGGGCGTGCGGGACGAAGCGCTGAAATCGGCGGCGGTGCTGGGCGCCAACTATCCGGGCAGCGACTGGTATAACCGCGCCTACAAGCTGATGCGCGAATATCCGGTGCAGCCGATCCCCGCGATCCAGCCCGGCCAGCCCGTGGTCCCGACCGGCACGCCGGGTTCGGTCAATATCGGCCTGCCGGGCAGCGGCGGCACCGTCACCCCCAGCGCCGCCGCCCCCGGCCGCCCGACCCCGACCGGCAACAACAGCTCGCCGACGGGCTGAGTTTTCCATGAATTCCCCCTCTCCCCCCAGAGGGGGCGAGGGAAGGAACGCGCTCCCGAACAAATCGGGATCATTTTCGCATCGGGGGGATAACATCGCGCGGCGTTTGGCTTTATATCGCCCGCCATGCTGACCGCATTGTCCATTCGCGATGTCGTATTGATCGAGGCGCTGGACCTCGATTTCGGCCGGGGCCTGGGCGTCCTGACGGGCGAGACCGGCGCGGGCAAATCGATCCTGCTCGATGCGCTCGGCCTGGCGCTGGGCGGGCGCGGTGATAGCGGGCTGGTCCGTCACGGTGCGGGCCAGGCGATCGTCACCGCCAGTTTCGAGCCCCCCGCCCCTGATGGCCGCCTCGCCGCGATCCTGGACGAAGCGGGCATCGTGGTCGAGCCCGGCGAACCGCTGATCGTCCGGCGGCTGGTCAAGGCCGATGGCGGCAGCCGGGGCTTCGTCAACAGCCAGCCCGCCTCCGCCGCGCTGCTGCGCGAGATCGCACCGTTCCTGGTCGAGATCCATGGCCAGCACGACGATCGCGGCCTGCTGAACCCGCGCGGCCACCGCGCGATGCTCGACAGTTTCGGTCGCATCGATACCCAGCCGGTCGCCGCCGCCTGGACCCGGCTGCGCGAGGCCGATGCCGCGCTGACCACCGCCCGCGATGAGATCGAGGCGGCGGCGCGCGACCGCGAATGGCTGGAACATGCGGTCGCTGAGCTGACCAAACTCGCTCCCGAACCTGGTGAGGAAGAGGCGCTGGCCGATCGCCGCCGCACCATGCAGCGCTCCGAGAAGATCGCGGGCGAACTGGGTGCGATCGAGGAGCATCTGCAAGGGTCGGACGGCGCGCTGGCCGGCCTACGCCAGGCCGCGCGCGTGCTGGAGCGGATTTCCGAGGACCACCCCATCCTCGCCGAGGCGCTGGCCGCGATCGACCGCGCCGTGATCGAGGCGTCGCTGGCCGAGGACCGGCTGGTCGAGGCGCAGCGCGAACTCGCCTATGATCCGCGCGCGCTGGAGGAGGATGAGGCCCGCCTGTTCGAGCTGCGCGGCATGGCGCGCAAGCATCGCGTCCAGCCCGACGACCTGGCCGATCTGACCGAACAGCTGCGCGGGCGACTCGAACGGCTCGACGCGGGCGAGGAAGGCATCGGCCGGCTGGAGGCCGCCGTCGCCGCCGCCCGCGCCGCCTATGACAAGGTCGCCGCCACCGTTTCCACCGCGCGGGCCAAGGCCGCCGAACGACTCGATCAGGCGGTGAAAAGCGAACTTGCGCCCCTGAAGCTCGACGCCGCGCGCTTCCGCACCATGGTCGTTCCCGTCGAGCCGTCGGGCTGGTCGGCGGCGGGCAAGGACCGGGTCGAGTTCGAGATTTCGACCAATCCCGGCGCGCCTTTCGCCCCGCTGATGAAGATCGCCAGCGGCGGCGAATTGTCGCGCTTCATCCTGGCGCTGAAGGTCGCGCTGGCCGAGGAGGGCGGCGCATCGACGATGATCTTCGACGAGATCGATCGCGGCGTCGGCGGTGCGGTGGCCTCGGCGATCGGCGACCGGCTCCATCGCCTCGCACGGCGGACGCAGCTGCTGGTCGTCACGCATAGTCCGCAGGTGGCAGCGCGCGGCGCGGCGCATCTGCTGATCGCCAAGAGCCATGACGGCACCGTCACCCGCACCGGCGTTCGCACACTGGGATCGGACGAACGTCGCGAGGAGATCGCGCGGATGCTGTCCGGGGCAACCATCACCGACGAGGCGCGCGCGCAGGCCGATCGCCTGATCGAAACGGAGTGATTTGCAGGTTCAAATCAGGTTTTATATTTGAGAAATTGATGGTATATCGTGGAGGTTGGCTTGTTCTGACCTCCATCCTGGATATGTCGAATGTCGGTGTCTTCCCTCGAATCCGCGGCAATTGGCGATACAAACGATATGACCGCGCTGATGGCGGAATTGCGATCCTGCCTGTTGCTGGCCGACAAGATGAATCTGGCGATGGTCGGCATCCATATCGAACAGGCCTGCGACTGGTTGACCGCGCATAACGGACTTGCTCCCGCCAGCCGGGACGTGACGCAGCCCGCCTATATCGGCTGATCGAACGATCTTTGCGCCGCCTGCCGCTTGATCGACCGGCAAGGGGTGGACTAGCACCGGCGGCGTGACCGCCCTCCCCGCCCTGCCGCAAACCGATCTCGAAGCCGCCGCCGATCTGGAGGCGCTCGCCCGCGAGATCGCGCATCATAACCGACTCTACCATACCGAGGATGCGCCCGAGATTTCGGACGCGGATTATGACGCGCTGGTCCGCCGCAACAATGCGATCGAGGCTGCTTTCCCGCATCTGGTTCGCAGCGACTCGCCCAACCGACAGGTGGGCGCCGCCCCGGCCGCGCATCTCGCCAAGGTGCCGCACGCCCGGCCGATGACCAGCCTCGACAACGCGTTCAGCGATGAGGAGGTCGAGGACTTCGTCGGCCGCGTCCGCCGTTACCTGAAGCTGCCCGACGACGAACCAGTCGTCCTGACCGCCGAGCCCAAGATCGACGGGCTGTCCTGTTCGCTGCGCTATGTCGACGGCCGGCTGGTCCAGGCGCTGACGCGCGGCGACGGCGCGATCGGTGAGGACGTGACCGAGAATGTCCGCACCATCGCCGACATTCCGCAGGCCATCCCCGCGCCCGGCGTGTTCGAGGTGCGCGGCGAGGTCTATATGAGCAAGGCCGACTTCACCGCGCTCAACGCCCGCCTCGCCCAGGAGGCGGCGGAGACCGGCAAGGAGGCGCGCCAGTTCGCCAATCCGCGCAACGCCGCCGCCGGCTCGCTGCGCCAGAAGAACCCCGCGATCACCGCCGGCCGCCCCTTGCGCTTCCTGGCGCATGGCTGGGGCGAGGCGAGCGAGGTTCCGGTCGAAACCCAGTTCGACATGGTCGAGACGTGGCGCCGCTGGGGCTTTCCCATCGCCGACGCCTTTGCCCGCGTGCCCGATGCCGCCGCCGCGCTCGCCATCTATCGCGCGATCGAGGCACAGCGCGCCGACCTGCCCTTCGACATCGACGGCGTCGTCTACAAGGTCGACCGGCTCGACTGGCAGGCGCGGCTCGGCATCGTCGGGCGCACGCCGCGCTGGGCGATCGCGCACAAATTCCCGGCCGAGCGCGCGCAGACCACGCTGGAGCGGATCGACATCCAGGTCGGCCGCACCGGCGCGCTGACCCCCGTCGCGCGGCTGGAGGCGGTGACGGTGGGCGGCGTCGTCGTGACCAACGCCACGCTGCACAATGCCGACGAGATCGAGCGGCTGGGCGTTCGCCCCGGCGACCGCGTCGTCCTGCAACGCGCCGGCGACGTCATCCCGCAGATCGTCGAGAACTTGACCCGCGATACCGAACGCGCGCCCTTCGTCTTCCCCGATCATTGCCCCGAATGCGGCAGCCTCGCGACGCGCGAGGAGGGCGAAGTCGTCATCCGCTGCACCGGCGGGTTGATCTGCCCGGCGCAGCGGGTCGAACGGCTGATCCATTTCGTCTCGCGCCATGCCTTCGACATCACCGGCCTTGGCCTGGTCCGTATCGAGGAATTCTTCCGCGACGGCCTGATCGCCTCGCCCGCCGACATCTTCCGCCTGCATCAGCATCGCGAGGCGCTGATCCAGCGTGAGCGTATGTCGGAGTTGGTGGTCGACAAGCTGCTGGCGGCGATCGACGCGCGGCGCGACATATCGCTCGACCGCTTCCTCTTCGCGCTCGGCATCCGCCATGTCGGCGAGATCACCGCCCGCGACCTGGCGCGCCGCTTCGTGTCGATGGCGGGGTTCCGCGCGATGATCGACGCCGCGCTACAGATCCGGGCCGAGACGGTGCCGGCGCTGGGCGAGCCGGAGCGCAAATACGAACTGCGCCGCCAGCGCGCGATCGTCGCCGCGATCGACACGCCCCAGATCGGCCCAGAGGTCGCCGACGCGCTGCTCGACTTCTTCGCCGAGGAGCATAACCGCGCGGTCGTTGACGACCTCCTGTCCGAAGTGACGCCGGCGGACGTCGTTCACCAGACCCGCGAATCGGACGTGACCGGCAAGACCCTGGTCTTCACCGGCACGCTCGAAACCCTGTCGCGCGACGAGGCCAAGGCGCAAGCCGAAGCGCTGGGCGCACGCGTTTCGGGATCGGTGTCGGCCAAGACCGACCTGGTCATCGCCGGGCCCGGCGCAGGCTCGAAGCTGAAAAAGGCGCAGGACCTGGGCATCGCGGTGATCGACGAGGCCGCCTGGAACGCGCTGGTCGCCGCGAGCTGAGAAAGGGCGGCGGGCGCGGCCGCCTAGATCGGCCGCGCCCGAGAAAATCATAACAAATCAAGCGACATGCACGACGGCCGCCCCCGCCGACCGTTGCCAATCTGCAACGCCCTGCAACGGAGTGAAGCCCCCCTGTCGCGCGAATGAATTTTGTCACATAACGGCAATGTTCGTACCGCAGGGGGCCGCTCAACCGAACCGAAATACGGTCGGACCGCGCGCCTGCGCGAAAAGGGGACCTTATATGCGAAATACTCTCTTCCTGGGTGCGGCGGTCGTCGCGCTCGCGATTCCGGCGGCGGTGTCTGCGCAGTCGACCGGTTCCGTGGACGCTGAAGAAGTCGTCGTCACGGGCAGCCGCTCCGATAGCGTCGGCGGCATCAAAACCGTCGATACCACCCGCAACAAGGCTGTGCTGACCCAGGAGTTCATCAGCCGCCAAACGCCGGGTCAGAGCGTCAACGAAATCATCAACAATCTGCCAGGCGTTAGCTTTCAGAATAACGATCCCTTCGGTTCCGCTGGCGGCACGCTGACCATCCGTGGCTTCGATTCGAGCCGCATCAATCAGACGTTCGACGGCATTCCGCTGAATGATACCGGCAATTACGCGATTTACTCGAATCAACAGCTCGACCCCGAACTGATCGAGCAGGTCAACGTCAATCTTGGAACCACGGACGTCGATTCGCCGACGCCTGGCGCCACCGGCTCGACGGTCAATTATCGCAGTCTTATTCCCACCGATAGCTTCGGCGCACGCATGGTCGGCTCGGTTGGCGACTACAGCTTCTTCCGCGTCTTTGGTCTGGTCAACACCGGCGTGTTCACCCCCTGGGGCACCAAGGCCTGGATCGCGGGTAGCAGCGCGACGAATGACGTCGTGTTCAACAATTACGGCAAGATCAACAAGCAGCAGTATAACGCCAAGGTTTATCAGCCCATCGGCGGCAACGGCGACTTCATTGCGATCTCGGGCCATTACAACCAGAACCGGAACAATTTCTTCGGTTCGGCTCCGCTGCGCAATGACACCAACGTGTTCACCTCGACGGGCGGTACCGGCGCCAACGCCGCAGCTCCGACCTTGGTGACCGGTGCGGTCCGCACGGCAGGCACGGGTTCAAGCAACCGCTTCCCCAATAGCCGCGACGAACTGCCGTACAATGTGGCTCGCTGTCAGATCGATACGCCGCAAGCCGGCGCGGTCGACGTACCCAACAGCTGTGGCACCAGCTTCGACGAACGATACAACCCGTCGAACACCGCGAACATCCGTATCAATTCGCGCTTCACGTTGGCAGACAATCTCGTCCTGTCGGCCGACCCTTATTATCAGTACACCAAGGCCAATGGCGGCGGCACGGTGCGTGGCCAGGAAGGCGGCTTCACCGCCCGTAACGGCCAGACCTTCTACGGTTATATCGGCAACAACTATTATTTCGGTCGCGACCTGAATGGCGATGGCGACGTGCTGGATCGCACCACGACCGTGGGCAGCACGACCACCAATGGCGGCGTCACGCTGCTGGCACCCAGCCAGACCGTTACCAACCGCTACGGCGTGATTTCGTCCTTGCGTTATGACTTCAGGCCCGGCCAGACGCTTCGCGTCGCCTATACCCATGAATATGCGCGCCACCGTCAGACTGGCGAACTGGGCTATCTGCAGCTCAATGGCCGCCCCTTCGATGTCTTCCCGATCAACAATCCGATCTTGGCCACAAATGGCTCCATCGTGCAGAAGCGCGATCGTCAGTCTTTTGCGATCCTCGATCAGTTGTCGGGTGAATATACCGGCAAGTTCTTCGAAGACATGCTGACGCTGCAAGTGGGCGTTCGTGCACCATGGTTCAAGCGTGACCTGAACAACTTCTGCTTCGTCACATCGGGCGGCGGTAACGTTGACTGCCTGGGTCGTGGTAACGATGCGGCGAACGCTGCTTACGCTGCCGCAAATCCCTACTCGTACAACGCGGCTACGAACACGGTGACCGGCTTTGCGGCGCCTCAGCAGCGCGTCCTGCGCTATAACCGCGTGCTGCCTAGCGCTGGCTTTACCTATCGTTTCGACAGCCGCGCATCGATCTTCGGCAATTACTCTCGCGGTTTCCAGGTTCCAGGTACCGACAATCTATACCAGACCCTCTATTATCCCGCCGCTGCCGAAGCAGCCAATCCGCGTCCTGAATTCTCGGACAACTTCGACTTCGGTGCGCGCTACACGACCAATCGCGTCCAGGCGCAGCTGGGCCTCTGGTACACCAAGTTCAGCAACCGTCTGGCTTCGGCTTATGACGTGGACACCCAGCAGACGATCTATCGCAATCTGGGCCGCGTCGATAAGTACGGCATCGATGGTTCGATCGCTTATCGTCCGATCAATGAAGTGCTGTTCTATGTCTTTGGTTCGTATTTGAAGTCGGAGATCAAGAACGACGTCGTACTGGGGCGCTGCCCTACGACGCTCACGGCGGCGAACACTACGACGAACTGCTCGGCTCCGGGCGCTCCCACCTATGCACTGACCGCTGGCAAGCGTGAATCCGGTGCTCCTGTCTACACCTTGGGCGGTCGTATTCAGGCGACACTGGGTCCGGTCGAACTGGGTGCTCAGGCGAAGCGTACGGGCCGTCGTTATCTGAACGACCAGAACCTGCCTCAGTTCGCCTGCACCGTCGCGCTGATCAACAATGTGTGTCCGACGGTCGCCAATGTCCCCGCATCCTTCACTGGTACGCGTGGCATCCAGTACCAGACCTATGGCGCCTATGCCCCCGGCTATACCACGGTTGATCTGGACGCTCGTATCTCGCTCGGCTGGACCGGGATCGGTACTGACAAGACCTACATCCAGCTGAACCTCCAGAATGTGTTCAACACCTTCTATGTCGGTGGCCTGGGCCAAGCCGGCCAGACTGCGAATGTCGTCTCTTCGCTGCCGTTCGTGCAGATTGGTTCGCCGCGTGCGCTGATCGTCTCGCTCAATACGCAGTTCTAAGTTCGATCGCGGCGCTCGCGCCGAATGCAAATCGGGCCGCCCCTCCTTCGGGAAGGGCGGCCCTTCTTTTTTGCCCCGCCCCCAATCTTTGCCCTTGCCGCCCGGGCCGTGTAGATGTCGCCCGGCCATGGCCACCCATTCGCCCGTCGCGACTTCCGCCGCTTCGCCCGCCGCGTCCGATCCCTTGTCGGTGCGGCCGTTTTTCGAGAACAAGGCGCGCGCCTTCTGGACGCTGCAGGCGGCTGGCTGGTCGGGTTATCTGGTGCTGCGCTCGGTGGTCGGCATCTCCAACGGCTTTTCGCTGGAGAAGATCATACCCGTGATCATCGAGGCGATCCTGGGCTATTGCATCACCCTGCTGCTCTCGACCCTCTATGGCTATTATCGCCGCATCCCGCGTATCATGGGCGTGTTCCTGACGCTGGCAACGCTGGCGGCGGCGACCTTCCTCTATGCCGCGCTCAACGCCTTTTCCTTCTCGTTCATCACCACGACCCAGCCGGGGGTCACCGTCACCCTGCTGATCGGCAACCTGTTCATCACCTTCGTGGTGCTGGCGGGCTGGTCGGCGCTGTATTTCGCGATCAACTATTATCTGATCGTCGAGAGCCAGATCGACGAGATGCGCGCGCTGGAATTACAGGCGTCCTCGGCGCAACTGGCGATGCTCCGCTATCAGCTGAACCCGCATTTCCTGTTCAACACGCTCAACTCGATCTCGACGCTGGTGCTGCTCAAGCAGACCGAGCGGGCGAACGCGATGTTAAGCCGGTTGTCAGCCTTTCTGCGCTACACGCTGGCGAATGAGCCCACGGCGCATGTGACCGTGGCGCAAGAGGTTGAAACCCTGAAACTCTATCTCGAAATTGAGAAGATGCGCTTCGAGGACCGCCTGCGCCCGAGTTTCGAGATCGACCCGCGCGCCGAGCGCGCCCGTCTGCCCTCGCTGCTGCTGCAGCCGCTGGTCGAGAATGCCATCAAATACGCCGTCACGCCGCAGGAGGAAGGCGCGGAAATCCGCGTCGATGTGCGACTGGTCGGGCAACGGGTGCGGATCGCCGTATCGGATACCGGCCCCGGCTTGCACGAGACCCGTCATTCCTCAAGCGTTTCGACCGGCGTCGGACTGTCCAATATCCGCGAACGACTGGCCCAGGCCTATGGTCCGGACCATCGTTTCGAATCCCGCTCCGCGCCGGCTGGGGGGTACTCGGTCGAGATCGAGATCCCGTTCCAGCTCGAGAATGTGAATAGAGAGGCCGCATGACCATCCGTACCATCCTCGTCGACGACGAGCCCCTGGCGATCCAGGGACTGGAGATCAGGCTCCAGGCGCACGACGACGTCGAGATCATCGAGCGCTGCTCGAACGGGCGCGAGGCGATCCGCGCGATCAAGACGCACAAGCCCGACCTCGTCTTCCTCGACATCCAGATGCCGGGTTTCGACGGGTTTTCGGTGATTCAGGGCCTGATGGAGGTCGAGCCGCCGTTGTTCGTCTTCGTCACCGCCTATTCCGACCATGCCCTGCGCGCGTTCGAGGCGCAGGCGGTCGATTATTTGATGAAGCCGGTCGAGGAGGCCCGCCTGGCCGACACGCTCGACCGCGTGCGCCAGCGCCTGAACGAGAAGCGCGGTGCGGGCGAGGTCGAGAAGCTGAAGGAAGTGCTGGCCGAGCATGCGCCCGACGCGGTCACCGATCTAACGGAGGGCGGTGAAGTGGCGTCGAGCCGGTTCGAGAAGCTCATCAACATCAAGGATCGCGGCCAGATTTTCCGCGTCGATGTCGACACGATCGAGATGATCGAGGCCGCCGGCGATTACATGGTCATTAACACCGGCGACAATTCGCTGGTCCTGCGCGAGACGATGAAGGATTTGGAAAAGCGGCTCGACCCACGCCGTTTCCAGCGAGTGCACCGGTCGACCATCGTAAATCTCGACTTGGTCAAGCAGGTGAAGCCGCATACCAATGGCGAATGCTTCCTGCTGCTCGAATCGGGCGCGCAGGTGAAGGTGTCGCGCAGCTATCGCGACGTGGTGGCGCGGTTCGTTCACTGAGTTCCGTTCGCACTGAGCGAAGTCGAAGTGCACGTTCCGCGCTGCGTTAGCGTGAGTGGCGTGGCCTTCGACTTCGCTCAGGCTGAACGGACGTTAGGACTAAACCTCTGACAGCCGTTCACGCTGAGCGAAGTCGAAGCGCACGCCCCGACGCCAACCAAGTAACCCCTACCGCAACCCCAGCATCTTGTGCGTCTGGAGCGTCAACCGCCAGCGCGGGCGCTCCATCACTACCGCGATACACGCCTCGCGATTCGCCTCTGCCCGAGGATCATCCAGCGGCTGAAGCAGATGGTTGGCGAAATCCCAGCCCTCGACCTCGGCCGGATCGATCCCCGCCTGCGGCCAGACCAGCTTCAATTCCTGACCCGATCGCTGGACGACTTCCGACCCCGCCTTGGGGCTGATGCACACCCAATCGATGCCCGGATGCGCCGGAAGCGTCCCGTTGCTCTCGATCGCGATGAAGAAGCCGGCGGCATGCAGAGCATCGACCAGCGCGTCGTCGACCTGAAGCATCGGCTCGCCACCGGTCAGCACCACGAAGCGCTCGTCCCGCTCAACGCCCCAGAACCCTTCGACCGCCGCGACCAGCGCAGCCGCATCGGCAAAGCGCCCGCCGCCCAGACCGTCGACCCCGACGAAATCGGTGTCGCAGAAACGGCAGATGGCGCTCGCCCGATCCTGCTCGCGGCCCGACCACAGGTTGCAGCCGGCAAAGCGCACGAATACCGCGCGCCGCCCGGCCTGCACGCCCTCGCCCTGGAGCGTCAGGAACATTTCCTTGACGGCGTAGCTCATCGGATCAGCCCTGCGGCTTGACCGCATAGGCGGTGGGGTCGGCGATGCCCGCTTCCTCGAACCCCTTGGAGCGCAGGCGGCAGCTGTCGCATTCGCCGCAATGCAGCCCCTCGGGCGTCGGGTCGTAGCAGGACCAGCTCAGCCCCATATCGACGCCCAGCCGCGTGCCTTCGCGCACGATGTCGGCCTTGGTCATGTGCTGGAGCGGCGCGTGGATCTTGAACGGCTGGCCTTCGACGCCCGCCTTGGTCGCGATTTCGGCCAGGCTTTCGAACCCCGCGATGAACTCCGGCCGGCAATCGGGATAGCCCGAATAGTCCAGCGCATTGACGCCGATGAACAGGTCGCGCGCGCCCGCCGCCTCGGCCCAGCCCAGTGCGAGGCTAAGGAAAATCGTATTGCGCGCGGGCACATAGGTGACCGGAATGCCCGGCTGTACGCCGTCCTTGGGCACATCAATGTCGGCGGTCAGCGCCGAGCCGCCAAAGGCCGACAGGTCGAGCGGCAGGACGATATGGCGCTCGGCCCCCAGCGCCTCGGCGACTCGCGCGGCGGCGGCGAGTTCGACCTTGTGGCGCTGGTTATAATCGACCGACAGCGCGAGCACGCGGTATCCGGCGGCCTTGGCCGAGGCAGCGGAAATCATCGAGTCCAGCCCGCCCGAAACGAGCACGACCGCCATGGGAGCAGAAGATGTCATGATGGGCGCGACCGCTACGCCGATTGCCGCCGTCTTGCAATGGCGAGCGCCCAAAGACCTGTGACGGTAGCAAAAAATCGGGGCCGCGACGCGCCGTTGCGCGTGTGCGGCCCCGTTCAGGACCTGACACCGGGCATGCTGAAGACCCGGACAAGGGAGAGTCCACTGCTGAAGCGGAAGCCTGTGACTACCGCTTTCCGGGTAAAAACCGCGTTAAGACGGCGCGATCAATTCTTGAGCTTCCAGCCCTTGCGCAGCAGCGCATAGCAGAGGACGGCCATCACCACGTCGATGCCGAGAACCACGAACCCGCCCAGCGTCACCGGCGAGTCGGCCAGCCCCAGAAAGCCGTAACGGAAGCCCGAGATGACATAGAAGAACGGGTTGGCATGGCTGATCGCGCGGAACGCCGGTGCCAGGCCATCGACCGAATAGAAGGTACCCGACAGCAGCGAGAGCGGCACGACGACGAAATTGGTGACCGCGGCGGCATGGTCGAACTTCTCCGCCCAGATCGAGGTCAGCACACCCAGCAGCGCCAGGAAGACCGAACCGAGCAGCCCGAACCACAACACCGCGAAAAAGGCATGCGGGGTGACATGCACGCCCGGCCAGATGACCATCGCCACCCACACCGTCACCCCGACCAGGATCGCGCGCGTCACCGCGCCGCCGACCAGCGCGGCCAACAGCTCGGCGGTCGACAGCGGCGGCATCAGATAATCGACGATCGTGCCCTGGATCTTGCCGACCAGCAGCGAGAAGCTGGCATTGGCGAAGGCGTTGTTCATCATGCCCATGACGATCAGGCCCGGCGCGATGAAATCGGCGAACGGCACCTGCGTCCCCGCCACCGGCACGGCATGACGCCCGCCCAGCGCGGTGGTGAAAATGATCAGATAGAGCAGCGTCGTGACCGCCGGCGCCCAGATCGTCTGGAGCTGCACCTTGAAGAACCGGCGCACCTCCTTGATATAGAGGGTTCGAAGGCCGCCCCAGTTGATGTTCCGAATAACGGGCTCACCGGGGGCGGCGCGCACTGCCGACGGGATTTCGCCGATTGGGGGCTGGCTGCTCATCGCAATAGCGCGTAACCGCTGCGGTGCCCGCCCGCAACCCGGTGCGAAGATGAAGTGAGGAAAGGTTTCGAATGTCGTGGACCGATGAGCGGATCGATACGCTCAGGACGATGTGGGAAGCGGGTCAGACCGCCAGCCAGATCGCCGAAGCACTGGGCGGGGTCAGCCGCAACGCCGTGATCGGCAAGGCGCATCGCCTGGGGCTTCAGGCGCGCCCCTCCCCGGTCCGTGCCAACGAGCCGGCGGCCGCCGCCGTCGAGGCTCCGGCGCCCACTCCCGCCGCCGCCCCGCCGCCGGTGGTCGAGCCAGAGCCCGAACCCGCCGCCCCCGAGCCGGTGGCCGATGCCGCGCCCGAACCCGCCGCCGAGCCGACCCGCGAGCTGCAGCCGGTGCTGCGCTCGGTTGGACCGGGCGGCTTCGTCCGCCAGTCGCCGGGTGAGCAACAGCCCCCGCCCTCGCCCGCCCCGCCCCGCCGCCTGGTCCCCGCCAAGCCGAGCGCGGAGATCGCGGGCAAGACCTCGCTGCTCGATCTGAACGACCGGATCTGCAAATGGCCGCTCGGCCATCCGGGCGAGCCCGACTTCCATTTCTGCGGCGAAAAGGTGAATCCGGGCTTCCCCTATTGCGTCGAGCATTGCGGCCACGCCTATCAGGCGCAGCTGCCGCGTCGCGATCGCCGCCCGCCGCCCCCGCTGCCGTTCGGCGGCCCGCGCGTTCGCTGATACGCGGTCGATG
>NZ_JBNNOB010000098.1:0-14792 GCF_050274375.1 Sphingomonas sp. NPDC019816 | reverse complement strand
AAACGATCGCGCGACCCTGTGGAACGAGGTGGAGGCCGGGGAGAAACGCAAGGACGCGCAGCTCGCGCGCGAGGTGGAGTTCTCGATCCCGCGCGAGATGAGCGAGAAACAGGGCGTTAGCCTCGCCCGCGATTTTGTGGACAAGCAGTTCGTCGAACGCGGGATGGTCGCGGACCTTAATGTGCATTGGGACAAGGCAAAGGACGGCACCCCGAAGCCGCACGCGCATGTCATGTTGTCGATGCGTGAGGTTGGACCTGAGGGGTTCGGCAAGAAGGTCCGCGCCTGGAACTCAACCGAGCTGTTGAAGGAGTGGCGAGAGGCATGGGCCGCCCACGTCAACGAACGCATGGCGGAGCTGGGGCTGGAAGGGCGGATCGACCATCGCTCCTACGAGGCGCAGGGGATCGAGCTTGAGCCCCAGCACAAGATCGGGCCGATGGGGAAACGGCACGAGCTTGAGGGACAGCCGCACCGCAACGCCGACGATCATGTGCGGATCGCGCGCGAGAACGGCGAGAAGATTATCGCCAAGCCGGAAATCGCGTTGGATGCGATCACGCGGCAACAGGCGACGTTCACCACCCGCGACCTGGCGATGTTCGTCCACCGGCACAGCGACGGCAAGGAGCAGTTCGACCAGGCCATGAGCGCGGTGCGGTCCTCGCCCGAGCTGGTGGCGCTGGGGAAGGACGGACGCGACCAGGAGCGGTTCACGAGCCGCGAGATGATCGCGGTGGAGGAGCGGCTAGAGCGCGCTGCCGGTCGGCTTGCCGACAGGGTGGGGCATGGTCTCCCGGCGGCGTCGCTACAAGGGGGGCTGAACGCCGCCGGGAGTGGCGGGCTGACACTCGGTGAAGATCAGCGGGCCGCTTTGGAGCATATAGGGACGAGTGGCGATCTTGCCATCGTCGTCGGCTATGCGGGCACCGGCAAGTCGGCCATGCTGGGGGTCGCGCGCGAGGCGTGGGAGCGCGAAGGCTATCAGGTGCGCGGCGCGGCCCTGTCGGGCATTGCCGCCGAAAATCTTGAGGGTGGTTCCGGCATCGCCTCGAGGACGATCGCCAGTCTCGAGCACGCATGGGGGCAGGGGCGCGAGCAGCTAGGCCCGCGTGATGTGCTCGTTATCGACGAGGCGGGCATGATCGGCTCGCGCCAGATGGAGCGGGTGCTGTCGGAGGCCGAACGTGCCGGCGCGAAGGTCGTTCTTGTCGGCGATCCCGAGCAGTTGCAGGCGATCGAGGCCGGGGCGGCGTTCCGCAGCCTTGCCGAGCGTCATGGCGCGGCCGAGATCACCGAAATTCGCCGGCAGCATGAGGACTGGCAGAAGGACGCGACGCGCGCGCTCGCCACAGGCCGGACCGGAGAGGCGCTGCACGCCTATGAGAGGCAAGGCATGGTGCGCGCTGCCGACACGCGCGAGGCGGCGCGGGTCGAACTGATGAACGGATGGGAGAGCGACCGGCAGGCCGATCCGGACAAGAGCCGCATCATCCTCACCCATACCAATGCCGAGGTGCAGGAGCTGAACAGCGAAGCCCGCAGCCGTATGCGCGCCGCCGGCGAGCTGGGTGAGGAGGTGGGGCTATCGGTGGAGCGCGGCAGGCGCGATTTCGCGACCGGTGATCGGATCATGTTCTTCCGCAACGATCGCGGCCTTGGCGTGAAGAACGGATCGCTGGGCACGCTGGAGCGCGTCAGCGCCGAGGGCATGGCGGTGAAGATGGACGATGGCCGGAAGGTCGCGTTCGACCTCAAGGACTATGCCCATGTCGATCACGGCTATGCCGCCACCTTCCACAAGTCGCAGGGCGTGACGGTCGATCAGGCGCATGTGCTGGCGACACCGGGCATGGATCGGCACTCGGCCTATGTCGGCCTGTCGCGGCACCGCGACAGCGTGCAGCTCCACTATGGTCGCGACGATTTCACAGATCAGCGCCAGCTCACCCGCACCCTGTCGCGCGACCGGGGCAAGGACATGGCGGGCGATTATGCCGCCGCCCGTGACGGGCAGGCCCAGGCCCGCGCGTTCGCCGAGCGGCGCGAGATCCGCTTCCCGGAACTCGCGCGCGAGATCGCCGGGAAGGTGCGTGACAAGGCGAGGGGTATGTTCGCCGGGTTCAAGCCGAAATCGTCCTCGCCCGAGCTGGCGCGCGACGGCAAAGGGGGTCCGATTAACACCACCCCCGAGCGGGCACCGGCAGCGCCGAGCCAGGCCAGGGCGATCGAGCGCTATGCGCGCGCGCAGGCCGATATGGACCGAATGCGGGAGAAGGGCTTGCCCGTGCTCCCGCATCAGAAGCAGGCGCTGGCGAAGGCGGGCGACGCGCTCGACCAGGTGCGGCCCCATGCCGCCCGCGATTTGGCGTCCGCGTTCGAGCGCAACCCGGTGCTGGTGCGCGAAGCGGCCGAGGGCAAGGCCGGCGGCGCGGCGCGGGCGATGGCGCACGAGGCCCAGGTCCGCACCAATCCCGAGCTTCGCGCCGATCGGTTCGTGGAGCGCTGGCAGGGCATGGCGCGCGAGCGGGCCGAGCTTACGCGCAGCGGCGATCGTGAGGCCGCGCAGCGCACCGGCAAGAAGATGGAGAGCCTGGCCGGAACGCTGCACCGCGATCCCCAACTCGAATCCGTCTTGCGGCGGCGCGCGCCCGAGCTGGGGCTGGAAATGGGCCGGGATCGCCCGATCAGCCAGGAATTGACCCGTTCGCTGGAAATCGGCCGCGATCGAGGGTTGAGCCGATAAGGAGAGGCAATGGCGGACGAGGAATGGGAGGAAGGCGGCGACGCGGCGGCGGAAGCGTTCGAGCAGGTGCGCGTTGCGGTCGAGCAGCAGCGCGGCGAACTAGCGTTGATGCGCCGCGCCATCGAGGGACTGGCGGCCGAGCGCGCCAGCATCGACGTGCCGGATTATTCCGAGACGCTGGGGCATGTCGTCCAGGGGCTGGACGGCATCAACGGACGCCTGGACCAGGTTACGACGGCCATCGTGAAGTCGCCGGCGTTGGCGATGACGCCGGCGCAGGTTTCGGCGCAGATCAATCGAGCGGCGGCCGACCTTCGCAGCGCCGACCATGCCGCCCTCGCGACCGCCACCGACGAGATGAAGCAGCAGGGGCGCGAGCTGCGCACCGTCGTTCAATCGGCGCTGACGGCGCGGGATCAGAAGGACCGTCAACTATGGTTCGGGTTGAGCGGGTTGCTTATCGGCATCCTCCTCTGGTCCTTCCTTCCCGGTATGGTCGCGCGCGAGATCGCGCCGGCGAGCTGGCAATGGCCCGAACGCATGGCGACGCGGGCTCTTGCCGAGGCGACACCGTGGGATGCCGGGCAGCATTTGATGGCGAGCGCGTCACCGGCGAGCTGGGAGGCGATCGTCGCGGCCGACAGGTTGCTGCGCGACAATCGTGAAAAGATCGAAGGATGCCGGCAAGCGGCAAGGAAGGCGGATCAGCCGGTGCGATGCACGATCCAGGTGGGAGTGAAGAGATAATGGTGATTCCCTACCGCTCGACGCCCATATTCGATGAGGCGACATTGCCCGCTGCCCTGCGCTCCGAACATCGCACCAAGGCCGGTGTGTGGGGCGTGATCCGGGTCATCGAAGGGAGATTGAAGCTCACCTATCTCGACCCGGCCTCGGAGGTGGTCCTTACACCTGACCGGCCAGGGCTGATCTTGCCCGAACAGCCGCATTTCGTGGAACCGCTCGGAGCCATGCGGATGCAGGTCGATTTCTACGATCAGCAGCCAAGCCTTTAGGGAGAGCCATGCCTAAAACAGCCTTGTCATACCCGCTTCTTGCCATCCTCGCGCTTGGTGGCTGTGCGACGCGCGACCCGGCACCGAGTCCCGGCTCGCTTCCTACAAGCCTGTCCCGGCCCGACGCCGAGGCTTTGCCGCATGACCTGACCTATGGCGCGGCGTTAATGACCGTCAAGGTCTACCCGCACCTGGCAGCGAAGGCCGATGCAAACGCCAATCTGTTCATCTCCCCGGTCAGCTTGTCGCAGGGCCTGGGGCTCGCCTACCTTGGCGCGCGGGGCGCCACGCGCGAGGAGATTGGCCGCGTGCTTGGTTGGGATTCGTCCCGCAACGTCCCTGCGCTCATCAAATCCTACAATGCCCAGCTTAACGACACCGGCGATGCCGATACCGCGCTCGGCATCGCGAACGCGCTGTGGCTGGCGAAGGGATTGCCGGTCCGGGACGAGTATGTCGCCGAGGCGCATGCCGGCTTCGGAGCGGCTCCGGAAACCGTCGATTATGCTGGTGATCCCACCGGAGCGGCCGAGCGGATCAATGGCTGGGTTTCGCGCGAGACGAAGGGCAGGATTTCGGAGATCGTCTCTCCGAGCGGCTTCGGGGATGACACCGCCGCTGTGCTGACCAACGCGCTTTACTTCAAGGCGAAGTGGCAGGTGCCGTTCGAGGAGACGGAAACGCGGTCCTTCACGCGTGGCGACGGCACGCGCATCCCGATCACGATGATGAAGCGGATTGGCTGGTTCGACTATCGCGAGACCCGGGAAGGGCAGGCGATCGCGCTGCCTTATCGCGGCGATGGCAGCTTCGTGATGGAAATCTTCCTGCCGCGTGACGCGGCGACCCTGCGCCGCTGGGAGCGCGAGCTGAAGGGTGTCGATTTCTTCGCCGGCGAGCAGGGCGGCAATGATCGTTTCGACCTGTCAGCGGAGCAGGAACGCGCGGTGCGGATCGTTCTGCCCCGCTTTGAAGCCAGGTTCGATGAGAGCGTGAAGGCAGCGCTCATCGCAGCGGGTATGCCGAGCGCCTTCGACCACCAGCGCGCGGACCTGTCGGGGATTGCCCGTGGTGCGCGCTTGGCGATCGATGATGTGGCGCACGCGACCTTCCTGCGCGTCGATGAGGAGGGCACCGAGGCAGCGGCGGCAACTGCGATCAAGGTCGTCGTCACCAGTGCGCGGATAGCGCCTCAGGTACCGGAGATGGTGGTCGATCGTCCTTTCCTTGCCACCCTGCGAGACCGAAAGAGCGGCGCGGTGCTGTTTTTCGGGCGCATCGCCGATCCAACCTCGATCAGCAACTAGGTAGCATGAAGTGCGTGGCGAGGGGCAACCGCCAGATCAGCCCTTCGACAACCCGATTGGGTTCGGTCTAAGCGAGTTGCTCGCGATGAGGTGGCTTCGCGGGAGCTGTCCAGCACCGGCCGATCTCAATCTTGTTCGGGGGTGCCGGCGGGGGAACCGATGGCTCGCGGAGATGCGGATACTGGGTCAAGAAGCGCTCGCTCGCTTCGGGCGAACCGACGACATATAGCTCGCCGGGTCCGCATGCATCTTGCAAGGCTTGTGCGGTTTCCTTGTCGATGTCCGCAGTCGCGGGGCCGCCCCAGTTCATATCCTCGCCCAAGCGGGCGAGCGTTTTTCCGCCGACCCTTTCGCGCAGAATGAAGTAGCCGGACTGGTCAATGTCGAGCCCCATTTCCGAGTGGAACCATGCCAACTTGTCGACAGGCTGGCCCGAGAGGCCGACGAAAAAGCAGCCGTCACGTAGTTCGACCCGGCCGTGGTAAAGTGCCTGATGTTGAAGGCCCGTCCGCGCCTTGGAAGCGGGCCAGACGCGGATCGCGCCTTTCGCGGCCTCACTCACCGGAGGAATGCTCATCTTAGGTACAAAGCTCCAGCTGATGTGGCCAGGCACGCGCCAACCGTTCTCCTTTGCCCAATTGTCGAATTCCTGCTGGGTCAACCCCGTGTCGATCATCTCGACCGGGCCGGCGGAACCCTTTCCCGCGAGGCCGTAGCCGAGTAACGCTCCCCGCTTTTTGAGACGGGCGATCCAGGCATCGCCGATGGCCTTGGCATCGCGCGGGAGAGGCGACGTCGCTTCCTGTCGCAACGCCCCGTGTCCGCCCGCTGCCGGCTGATTGAGTAGTATACGATAGTTAGGGGAGGGCGCTTTCGTCTGGGTTCTGAAGGTGCTTGTTGATTGCGGGCCACCCTCGTCCCCATGCTCAACTGCGGGCGAACATGCCATGCAAAGGGCAAATAGGGATAGAATCATCCTCACAATGAATTTAGTCTCTTCCGGATATCCTTGCATTGGGATGAACGGCCATATGCGGACCAGCTTGCGAACATCGCTGCTACTGCGAGTGATCGTCTGCACGGCGGCGTGCGAGCTATTGTTGGGCTGTTCAACACCCCAACCCGGTTCGGCGCTTCCCGCGCCGCCCACGCCTGAGGCCCAATCGGCGCAATCGACACCGCTCGCAATTCTTGTTTCGGCGATCAACGGGCTTGCAGCGGGCGACCCTTCCTATGCTGGAAGCTTCGTCGACGGCGGCGCGGTGATCGTGCAGTTCACTGACAACGCTGAGGCCCGCCTGCGCCGCCTGTCCGGCGACCCGCGCTATGTCGCTCGACAGGTCCGCTACTCCTTGAGGGAATTACAGGCCACGGAGCAGGCGGTTGCGGAATTGTTGTCGAGCCGGAAGTGGCGCTTCAACATTCTGACGATCGACATTCCACGCAATCGCGTGACCTTGAGCGGGGTTGATCGGCGGCAGTTTGGTGAGACAGCCCAGACCCTGATCGCTCATGATCCTCGGGTAATGATCCAATGACTGTATAGGCGCGCAGGCCATGTTTCGTTCAGCCGTGCGGCCATAGTCTCTTGGGATGACGATGCTGTCATCATCGCGGACGACCGCCGCCGCCCTCGCTGGTGCGGCATTTAGCGCGTCCACGCCCGCCCTGGCGTGCTCATGCATCCTGCCCGACAATATCGAGGCAGCGGCGCGCGCGGCGTTCGCGAAAGCCGACCTTGTTGGTGAGTTGGAGATAGGGCGCGCGCCGGTGGCAGCGGCGCGCAGTTTCTGGTGCGGGTCGGACGGACGAGCGCGACTATGGTTCAGGCCTGGGCAGAAGATCGAGCAGAGCCGCCCCGCGCGCGTTATCAGCGCTACGAAGGGCCGCGTCTCGGGACCAATCAGCATCCGCACCAGTCCGGTGATGAACATAGGTGGCCGGTGCGGGATGACCGGGAATAGCTGCCAGGTTTCTCTCAGCCGAAGCGCCGTTCGGACCGGCCCCATGCTGTTTCGGCGTGTTGCGCCGGGCACCTATGAACCCTTGGACGTTTGCACCCAGTCGGCGTTCACCCCCTGGCTCGAACAGCGCCAGAAGCATCGCGCAAGCCCGCAGACGCGGTAACGCTTCGAGGAACCATCGATTTCCTGAATCACCGGCTTGCCATTGATTCAGGAAAGTCGCCTGACTTGGAGAGGCTTATTTCGTAGGCTCCGCGCCATGAATGGCGCGAACCTGTCCCTGCCCGAGCCGATCGAACTGGTGGCGATCGACCCGGCGCGCAACATCCGCCGGCGTTACAGCATCACCGCAAGCCTCGATCTTTTCGGCATGATCGTTGTAGAAACCCGCTGGGGCCGGATCGGCGCACACGGCCAAGCCCAGCGGCACGCCTTCGCCGATCGCGCGGCGGCCGACCGCCACATTGCCGCGACCCTGCGGCGGCGCGGCACGGCCGAAACCCGGATCGGGGTACCTTACGAGCCGGTGCCTACCGAGGTTTGAGCCGCCACCGTCAAGCCGGCTGCTTGAAGAAACCGGCCGGTGCTACGGCCAGCATGTTGCCGGCTCAAGCGGCGCATCCTCTCCTGGACGACAGCCCTGGCGACCATCGACCGACCGTAGCGCTCCGCATTCTAGCCGGAAATGGTTCAGCGGGACAGGATGTCGGCGGTCCCTTGCACGTCTGGCGTTCGCCTGTGAGCGCTACGGCGGCGATGGTCATGGCGCGCTCGCGTCGAAATGGACGCTCTGGAAAAGCCTCGCGCCAGATCTTCTCGGCCATCGATGCAAGCTCCTGCGACGTCGGCGGCCGAGCCTCACGAATGCACGCTATCAAGGCGCGCGGAAACAGGCGCTCCATCGTCTCTCTCCGATTGCGATATGGAAGCCCCATAGCACGCGCGCAGCCCCGATCGACCGATACGGGACGAAGCGGGCCTTGAAGCGGTCTGGCCGGCAACATCGGCGGCTCGCACCCCCTATATCGCTTGAGGGCAGGAGAGCCCTGCCCGGAGAATGAGATGCCGCCCGATGTGCCTGCCCGTGTTCCCTTGCCGATCGCCATGCCCGATGATGCGTTCGGAGCAGCGCTGATCGAGCAGGCGGCGGCGCTAAGCGCCTATGCGCGGCGACTGACTGGAGGGGGTGCCGATGCCGACGACCTTCTGCAGGACACCATGCTCAGGTGCTGGACCGCGCGCGCCAGCTTCGCGGCGGGAACAAGCCTCGCCGCCTGGGCGCGGACCGTGATGAAGAACAGCTTTCTCACCGGTCGCCGCCGCGCCCGCTTTCATGCCGACCTGCCCGAAGAGGCGCGCGACCGCATGCTACGGGTGGACGAGACCCAGAGCCTCGCCGTCTGGCTGCGGGATACGGATTGGGCGCTCAGCGAACTCCCGATCCACCAACGCGAGGCGGTGCTGCTGGCGAGCCAAGGCGTGTCCATCGAGGATGGCGCGGCGCAGCTCGGCATTGCCCCAGGCACATTCAAGAGCCGCATCGCACGCGGGCGGACTCGGCTGCGCGCCCTCATCGAGGAGCGATCGACGCCGCTGCTGGCCGACAGGACCGGCCGCGATACGCTCCCGTCAGCGGCCAAGCGGCCCATCCACCTGCGGAAAAGGCGGGACTGGCGGGGCGTCAAGATCGGCTGATCCCCGGTGTGCCTGTCGGCTTGTTGCTTTTCTTAACGGTTTGCCGGTAGCGTGCGCGCACCTGCGGAGACGCGGGTGGAGGCGTGGAAACCTCCTGAAACACGAGCCGGTCGAGCTTCATCGACCGGGTGGCGGGCGCGCATGTCCAAGCCACCCGGCCAAAGGCGTCCGCGCCTGACGTGTTTCAGGTTTCCAACACCCGGTTCAGTGGCCGGCACGTCTCCGAAATGGGGCGTGCCGCCGGCTGAACAGGAACACTTGGGGCGGGAATGAGCTTGGAGAACCTTTTGACCGAGTAGGACATGCGTGAATAGTCATCTGCCTGTCGGCCGCCTCGCCGATCGCCTTCATTCCCTGCCGCGTGAGCGCGCCTGGTTCGCGATCCTCCTCAGCGTCACGGCGCTGGCGCTGGCGGACGCACATTTTTCCCGGATGGGTCTCGCGCCGCTCTATATCCCGATCGTCTGCGCCGCCTGCTGGGCGTTGGGAAGCCGTGCTGGCTATCTGGTGGCGATCGTTGCGGCGGTCCTCGCCGTCGTGCCGCATCTCGCCGAACTTCCAGGGCTCTCCCCCGCCCTGCTCGGGGCAAGGATGGCCGTGCGCGCCGTCACCTATGTTTTCGTCGCCGCCATTGTTCTCAGCTTCCGCCGGTCCTTCGACCGAGAGCACCACCTGGCGGCACGCGACCGCATGACCGATGCGCTCAACAAGGAGACGTTCCGCGAGCGCGTGATCCATCGTCTCGATCTAGCGGTGCCTGCCCGACAATCCTTCCTGCTCGCGATCCTTGATCTCGACGACTTCAAGGGCCTCAATAACCGCCACGGCCATGTTGCGGGCGACGAGGTGCTGCGCACCTTCGCACAGGGCGCGCGGGGGATCATCCGGCGTGAGGATGATTTCGGCCGAATCGGCGGCGACGAGTTCGCCTTTCTGCTTCCCGTCCATTCGGCCGAGGAAGCGGTGTATTTCGCTCGCTCGCTTCACAAGCGCCTGTCATCGGTTCTGGCCGGCACGCCTCATCCGGTGACGTGCAGCATGGGCGCGCTGCTGATTCAGCCCGAGACCCCGCGTGACGAACCCTCGTTGATGCACGCGGTCGATCAGCTCATGTACGCGGTCAAGCGCGCTGGGAAGAACGCCGTGGAGATCGGTCGCGCGGCGACAGATCGAGCCCCGGACACCCCTGTTCCGTCAAGGCTCCGGGTTCCCATCGAGGCATGTCTATGACGAATGACGACACAGCCCTCTCGCTTATGAGGATGGCATTGGCCCAACTGGATCGGAGCGGCCGAGGCGCGACGGCCACCGCCGTCCATTTGCAAGCCGCGATCGACGCCGCGACCGGAGCCGGCCCGATGCAACCCGGCGAGCTGCTGGACGACGAGGGGGCGTTTCCTTTTGAGCCTCTTGCATCGCGTCAGTGAAGCAGCCCTGTTAGGCAGGGTTGAGCGCGCCAGAAAGCGCCCCGATCAGCAGCTCGCGCGAAGCGGGCTTGTGGAAGGTCGGGCGTGAGGCGTGGGCAGCCGGGATCATGCTGGCCGCACCCGTGGCGAAGATGAAGGGCACGCCGCGACGGTCCAGTTCGTCCGCGATCGGGAACGAGGTTTCGGAGCCAAGTTGCACATCGAGGCTGGCGACATGAGGCGACGAGTCCAGCGCCGCGAGGGCATCCCGCACGCAATCGACAGGGCCGACGATTTCCGCGCCGGCTTCAGATATTATCTCAACCAGCGTAGCCGCGACCCAATAATCATCTTCGACAACCAGCACGCGAAGGCCGCTGATCCCGTCTTGTTTAGTCATGCCGCACCAAGCATTTACGCAGCCGTTCCACCGATCAGCGCAGCAACGCGCCGTCTGGCTCTGTGCTCCACGCGAACGTGCAAAATGTTCGTCCTGGGCTCCCGATTGCTCTAAGTAGCCGGGTAGGGGGCACGTAGAGTTATGGTCGATACTGAAACCCGGATTCGTGAGCTTGAGCATCGGTTCAGGAACATTCTCACTGTCGTTCGTTCCCTTGTCAGCCAGAGCTTGCAGGCGGCCGATTCGATCGAAGACGCCCGATCGACCATTGACGAGCGATTGGAGGCGCTGGGCAACGCGACCGAGCAGCTTCTATCCCACAACTGGCAGGCGGCGCCCCTGCCCGCGCTGGCGGAAAATGCGCTGGGCCACTTCACCCTCTACGCGGAGCGGCTTCGCCTCGACGGCCCCACGGTCACGATCGGCCCCAGGGCGGCGATGACGTTGACCCTCGCCTTTCACGAGCTGGCGACGAACGCGATCAAATATGGGGCCCTGTCCAATGAGGCGGGCACGATCGAGCTGACATGGAAGGTGCTGGATTCGGGCACCGAAGCCGAGCTTTGGATGCAATGGGCCGAACGGGGTGGCCCGCCAGTCGTCAGGCCCGAGCGGCGGGGCTTTGGGTCGCGGCTGATATGCACGGCCGTGAGCCGCAGCTTGCGCGGCCGTGCCGAGATGGAGTTTCCCGCCTCGGGCGTCGTGTGGACCTTGCTCGCTCCTCTGGCTGCGGTCGAGCTATGATCGATCCGGATACAGGATACCCCGCCGCTAAGCCTTGGTTCATCGCGCATGCCTGTCTCTCCGGCCCACGCTCCTTGCTGGATCGGGTCCCTCTCGCCACTTTGATCGTCTCTTTTATCAGGGTCTGAAATCCGGAGCACGTCTGTATGTCCAAACCGCTCTCCCCCGAAACAATGGCTTTGGTGAAAGCTACGGCGCCTGCGCTCCAGCAGCACGGCGTGGAGATTACCACGCGCATGTATCAGCGCCTGTTCGTCGATCCGGAGATCAAGGCGCTGTTTGACATGGCCGCGCACGAATCCGGCGCGCAGCCTAAGCGGCTAGCGGCCGCGATCCTCGCCTTCGCGCAGAACGTCGACAAGCTCGACGTGCTGAAACCCGCGATCGAACGCATCGCCGCGCGCCATGTCGAGACCCATATCAAGCCCGAACATTATCCTGCGGTCGCCAATGCGCTGTTGCCGGCGATCCGCGACATATTGGGCGAGGCGGCAACCGATGAGGTTCTGAACGCCTGGGGCGAGGCCTACTGGTTCCTGGCCGATATCCTTATCAACCGTGAGGCGCAGCTCTACCAGACCGAGGCGGCATGATCGCCGCAGCGGACTGCTCCTCCCAAAAGGAGGTGAGAAGCCGATCCTAAAATTGGTGGCCGATGCGGCCAGCCAAGATGCTCATTGTTCAACGCCATTTGCGAGTTTCAGAAGCTTGGTCTCGATGCCTTTCAGGCCAGCAATGGCCTCATGGTCGGCGACTGACCAACCATCGCTTTTTGCGTCTTCTTGGTTCCGCTGCATCCTTGCGATGATCGAGGCTGCCTCATACACCTCTTTCGCCCCGCCGTGACCACCAACATCGAGTTGGTGCGCGAGCGTCGTGAGGCGATTCACAAAGTTCGTCCGGCCTGCGCACCAGTGCTGCGGGCGAGAGCCTTCGGCCCTGCTTTGAGGGCGTCTCCCAAGGTTTTCAGCGCTTCATGATGAGGGGAATCGGACACGGCAGCTCCGAGGGATCGTCATCATCGTTCATAATCACGAAAGCGGAGGACGACGGGGTTCCCCGCCGTCCCTCCGTCTCAGATGGGATAGGTCGAGCCGTAATGCCGCGGTCGATCACGGCTACGCCGCTACCTTCCACAAGGCGCAGGGCGTGACGGTCGATCGCGCCCACGTTCTCGCCACCCCCGGCATGGACCGGCACAGCGCCTATGTTGGCATGTCGCGACACCGCGACGGCGCGCAGCTCCATTACGGCCGCGACGACTTCGCCGACCAGCGCCAGCTTGTCCGCGCCCTGTCGCGCGACCGGGGCAAGGACATGGCCGGTGACTACGCCCGGCCCGAGCAGGATCAGGCGCGCGCGTTCGCCGATCGGCGCGAGATCCGGTTCCCGGAACTCGCGCGTCAGGTGGTCGAGAAGGTGCAGGCCAAGGCGCGGGGCATGTTCGCCGGGTTCCGGCCGAAACCAGCGGCGGAAAAAACGACGTCGCCGGAGCGCCTCGCGGCCGATCGGCCGCTGGCGCCCTCGCAGGCCCGCGCGATCGAACGCTATGGGCGCGCCGCAGCGGATATAAGCCGGATGCGGGACAAGGGATTGCCGGTGCTGGCGCACCAGGAACAGGCGCTGGCGAAGGCCGGCGACGCGCTCGACCAGGTGCGGCCGCATGGCGCGCGCGACCTCGCCAGCGCGATCGAGCGCGACCCCCGGCTCGCGCGCGACGCGGCCGAGGGCAACACTGGCGGGGCGGCGAAGGCGATGGAGACGGAGCGCCAGGTCCGCACCGACCCGGAGAAGCGCGCGGGCCGGTTCGTGGAGCAGTGGCAGGGCATGAAGGAAGCGCGGGCCAACATGGAGCGTGCCGGCGACCGCGCGGGCGCGGAGAAACTTGGCAAGCGGATGGAGGGCATCGCGGGCGGGTTGCACCGCGACCCACAGCTCGAATCCGTGTTGCGCCGTCGCGCCCCCGAGCTGGAGTTGAACATGGAGCGGGGCAAGTCGATCGGGCAGGAGCTGGCGCAGTCGGTCGGACAAGGCCGCGACCGTGATCGTGGCATGAGCCGGTAAGGGGGACGGGTGGCGGACGAGGACGACCAGGACGAGGCAGGCGCGGCCGAGGCGTTCGAGGCCATGCGTGGTGAGCTGGCGCTGTTGCGCCGCGCCGTGGAGGGTCTGGCGGCCGAGCGCGGCGCGATCGACGTGCCGGACTATACCGAGACGTTGGGGCGGATGCAGAAGGGCGTGGACGCCACGGCCGACCGTATCGCCGTCATCAATGACGTGATCGCGCGGAGTCCGGCGCTGGCGATGACGCCCGAGCAAATGGCACAGCGTATCGCCGCAGCCGGTAACGCCGCCCGGCGCGAGGACCAGGTGGCGCTCGCTACCGGGCGCAAGGGACTGGAGGACGTGACGCGCCAGCTTCACGGGCTTGTCGCATCGGCGCGGCATGCCGGCGAGCAGAACAGACGGCTAGCATGGTCAGCGATCGGCGGCGTCGCGATCGGCATGGTGTTATGGGCAGCCGGCGCGGGCGTCGTGGCGCGCGCCGTGCCGGAAAGCTGGCTATGGCCAGAGAAGATGGCATCGCGCAGCTTGCGCTTGGACACTTGGACCGCAAGCCGGCGACTGGCGGCTGTCAGCCAGCCCGACACTTGGAACACGATGGTTGCGGGTGCAGTGATCGCCCAAGCAAATCAGGAGACGCTTGAACAATGTCGGCGGGCAGCCAACAAGGCAGGCGAGCCAGTGCGATGCACTGTCAGGATTAAGCCGGAGGGGAGGAGGGGGGAATAATGAACCTGCGGCGTCACTCCGGACCCGAGCTGTTGCGGTTTATCGAGTGGTGGGATCAAGCACCGCGTACGATTGAGAAGCGCGGCGGAATCTCTTAGATTGATCGCTGGAGGCTTTGTTCGCGGAGACGCGCACATTGCCTTCTTTTCGTTTTAGGAAGCGCTGCCCTAAGCGACAGAAGCCAGAGCTTTGACAATGCGGCATTCCGCGATGGAGCCGACCATGTATCTTGATCCTATCGGTGCAGACACGCGATGATGGCGGTCACGACGGCGGTGGTTTCCGCGACGTCGCGCACCCTCACTGTGTCGAGGCCGATTTCAGCAGCGGGATAGTCATTCCCACCGGGGAATATCGCATCCCCGATGAACAGCATCCCGTCGAGCGGGACACCGCTCTCGGCACTCAGGCGCTTCAGGCCATAGCCCTTGTCGATCCCTGCTCTGGTCACGTCGATCGATGTCGTGCCACCGAGATTGATCGAGAGCTCCGGCAGCTTCGCGCGCAACGTGGCCTGCAACGCGGTCCTCTTCTTTCGGTCAGGATCCCACGCTTCCTTTTCCTTCAGCGGCGCTGCCTGCCCCAGGCCCGAAAAGGTGATCTGGCTGCCCCGGTCCTCGATCCGTTCGCCCCAGATACGTTCGTCGGCGAGACCGGCATCGGTCAGCGCCTGATCGAAGGCCGTGCGGATCTTCGCCTTCTCCGCGTCGTCGAACAGTTC
>NZ_JBNNOB010000097.1:0-14959 GCF_050274375.1 Sphingomonas sp. NPDC019816 | reverse complement strand
GGCGGCGATGGCGGCGGCGGTCAGGGGGTTGTCGCCGGTGATCATCACCGTGCGGATGCCCATGCGACGCAACTCGCCGAAGCGTTCGCGAATGCCCGCCTTGACCACGTCCTTCAGGAAGATGGCGCCGAGCAACCGGCCATTTTCGGCCACCGCCAGCGGGGTGCCACCCGCGCGCGCGATCTCGTCGGTGATGCGACGCAGCTGGGTCGCCGCCGCCGTCTCGCCGAGCCCCGGATGGGCGCGCAGGATCGAGTCGACCGCGCCCTTCTGGATCAGCCGGTCGCCGATCCGCACCCCCGAAATGCGGGTCTGGGCGGTGAAGGGGATGATCTCGGCGTCCGCAGGCAGGCTGGCGATCGAGACCTTGAACTGCTCGCGCGCCAGCACGACGATCGAGCGGCCTTCGGGCGTTTCGTCGGCCAGGCTGGCCATCAGCGCCGCCTCGGCCAGCGCGTCCACGTCCAAGCCACCGACAGCGCGGAATTCGCTCGCCTGACGGTCGCCGATGGTGATGGTGCCCGTCTTGTCGAGCAGCAGCACGTCGACATCGCCCGCCGCTTCCACCGCACGCCCCGACTTGGCGAGCACGTTAAAGCGGACCAGCCGGTCCATGCCCGCAATGCCGATCGCCGACAGCAAGGCCGCGATGGTCGTCGGGATCAGGGTGATGAGCAGCGCCGCAAGGATCGCCACCGGGATGCTGCCACCCGCGAAGGAGGCAAAGCCCGGAATGGTGCCGACCGCGATCAGGAAGATGATGGTCAGGCCGACGAGCAAGATGGTCAGCGCCACCTCGTTCGGCGTCTTCTGCCGCTCGGCGCCCTCGACCAGCGCGATCATGCGGTCGAGGAAGCCCTGCCCCGGATTGACGGTGACGCGCACTCGGATCTCGTCCGAGATGACGCGCGTGCCCGCCGTCACCGCCGAACGGTCGCCACCCGCCTCGCGGATCACCGGCGCGCTCTCGCCGGTGATGGCGGCTTCATTCACGCTCGCCACGCCCGCGACGACTTCGCCGTCCGAGGGGATCAGGTCGCCGGTCTCGACCAGCACCACGTCGCCGATCTTGAGCGCACTGGCGGGGACATTCTCCCACTCATCGCCCGCGCCCTTCAGCCGCTTGGCGGTCAGCTCGGCCTTGGCGGCGCGAAGCGAGGCCGCCTGCGCCTTGCCGCGCCCTTCGGCCAAGGCTTCGGCAAAGGTGCCGAACAACACGGTCAGCCACAGCCAGACGACGAGTTGCAGCTTGAACCCGGCGGTCAGCCCGTCCTGCCCGACAATGAGCAGCACGGTCAGCAGGCATGCGACCACGGCGGTCACGAACATCACCGGATTGCGGATCAGTTCGCGTGGCGAAAGTTTGACGAACGCGGCCTTGATTGCCGGGAGCACAAGCTCGGCGGTGAACAGGCTCTTGGTAGAGGAATTGGCCACGACTGGCGCTCCCGATCAGAAGAGTTGACCGCGGATCATCGCGAGATGATCGGCGATGGGACCAAGGGCGAGGCTCGGCAGGAAGGTCAGGCCGCCCAGCACCAGCACGATGCCGACGAGCAGACCGACCCACAGCACACCCGTGGTCGGGAAGGACCCGGCCGAGGCGGGGACATGCTTCTTCGCGGCGAGGCTCCCGGCAATGGCGAGCATCGGCACGATAATGAAGAAGCGGCCCACCCACATGGCGACGCCCAGGAGGCCGTCATACCAAGGGGTCGCGGCGGTCAGCCCTGCAAAGGCCGAGCCGTTGTTCGCCACCGCGCTGGTAAAGGCATAGAGGATTTCACTGAACCCGTGCGGCCCCTTGTTGAGCGGCCCCGCCAGACCCTGCCCCGTCACGCACGACAGCGCGGTCATCCCCAGGATGAACAGCGGCAGGACGGCAATGGCGAGGACGGCGAGCTTGACCTCGCGGGCTTCGATCTTCTTGCCGACATATTCGGGTGTGCGACCGACCATCAGGCCGGCGACGAACACGGCCAGGATGGCGAACAGCAGGAAGCCGTAGATGCCCGCACCGACGCCGCCGATGACGACCTCGCCCAGCTGCATGTTGAACAGCGGGATCATGCCGCCCAGCGCCGTAAAGCTGTCATGCATGGCATTGACCGCGCCGCACGACGCCGCCGTGGTGACGGCTGCGAACAGCGCCGAGGCTGCGACGCCGAAGCGCACTTCCTTGCCCTCCATGTTTCCGCCCGCCACGCCCAGCTGGTGCAGCACGGGATTGCCCGCCGCTTCGGCCCAATAGGCCACGCTGACGCCGCCGAGGAACAGCAGGATCATCGCCGACAGGATCGCCCAGCCCTGGCGCGTGTTGCCGACCGCCTTGCCGAAGCACCAGGTCAGGCCGAAACCGATCGTGAAGATCGACAGCATCTGGACGAAGTTGGTCAGCGCGGTCGGGTTCTCGAAGGGATGCGCGCTATTGGCGTTGAAGAAGCCACCACCATTGGTGCCGAGCATCTTGATCGCTTCCTGGCTGGCTACCGGGCCGAGCAGGATCGACTGGCGCACGCCCTCCAGCGTGTCGATGTTGACGACACCCGCAAAGCTTTGCGGCACACCGCTGGCCATCAGGAAGATCGCATAGACGATGCTGATCGGCAGCAGCAGATACAGGGTGACCCGCGTCACATCGGACCAGAAATTGCCGATCGTCTTGGCCTCACGCCCGGCGAAACCGCGAAACAGCGCGAAGGCCAGCGAAATGCCGGTCGCCGCCGACAGGAAATTGTGGATGGCCAGACCCAGCATCTGGGCCAGGTTCGACATGGTCCCCTCGCCGCCATAGCTTTGCCAGTTGGTATTGGTGGTGAAGCTGATCGCGGTGTTGAACGCCAGATGCGGGGTCAGCCCGACCAGCCCCTGCGGATTGCCCGGCAGATAATATTGCAGGCGCAGCACCGCATAGGTGAAGACCATCAACGCGACGTTGAAGATCAGCATATGTAGCGCATAGCGCCGCCAACCCTGCTGCACGTTCGGGTCGATCCCCGCCAGCTTGTAGAAGCCGCGCTCTAGGGGTGAGAGCACGACATGCAGGGGCGTGCGCCGCCCCTCGTAGAGTGCGAACAGCCACGCGCCGACCGGCTTGGTCAGCGCGAGCAGGATCGCGACGAAGCCTAGGATCGGGGCCCATCCTTGAAGCGTCATGATGCCGCCTCCTTCAGAAGCGTTCGGGGCGGATCAGCACCGCCACCAGATAGACGAGAAGGCCGAGCGCGGTCACCGCCGCCAGCCACAGGTCGAGGGTCATGGCTCAGCCCTCCTCACGCATGGTCGCACAGGCGGGCATAGGCGAGCGTCGCCGCCACCAAGCCCGCCATGACCAGCAACCAGATCAGATCGTCCATAGTCCAGCTCCTCAGAAGGCGGCGGTCAGGGTGGCGAGGAAGGTGCTGCCCGCGATATTGCCGGTGCCGTCCTGCCCCTTGCTAAAGCTGGGCCGCAGATAGCCGGCTTCGCGATCCGAGATGTCGGTATCGACCCAGGCCAGCCCCAGCGTCAGGTTGCGCCACGTCGTATCCGCGCCCAGCGACCAGTCCCAATATTGCCCGGTCGGCGACACGGTGGTGGCGTTCGGCCCCAGACCGTCCTGACCCCAGCTATGGCCGATATGCGCCTTGGCGGTGATCGGCGTACCAGCGATGGCGATAGCGCCGTCACCCCAGAGATACAGGTTATCGTCCTTCGCGCCGGGGCGATCATAGACGCCGGCAGCCGCGCTGGCGCCGCTATTGTACCATTTGCCGATCGCCTGCTGCTTGGGGGCATAGGCGACACCGGCGGTCAGCGTGGCCGGCCCGGCGGTGCCCGACAGCTTAGCGTAAGGCTCGGCGAAGTCGGTCTTGTTCGCGCCGCCCGGATACATGTACCAGGTCACGCCGACGTCCAACGTGCCGGTCGGGCTGACCTTGGTCTTGTAGCCGCCTATCAGGTCCAGCTCCATATTCGCGCCGCCGAACGTGCCCCACCCGGCCAGGTTCGATGCCCAGGTGCCGACATACAGCCCGCTCTCATGCGCGACGGTCAGTCCGCCCTGGATGGCCATATGCTCGTCCGACTGCGACACGCCGCGAAAGCGATAGTCGGAGGCGATGGCGACCGAGCCGCTGACCGTCACGGGCGGCGGCGGCGCGGTTTCGGCAGTCTGCGCCGATGCGGCGGCGGGAAACACGAACAGCGCCGTGACGGCGCTTAACATCATCGTCTTCATATCTGCCCCTATGGACAGGTCGCCACCAGTGAGTGGGGCGACCTCCAGGGCCATGCAATTAGGCCCGGGGCGCGTAGCAATTCGAGGGCGATCCCCCGATTTCGCATATAGACGGCGTATAGTTCACGCCGATCCTCCCCGGCACGGGGAGGGGGACCGCCGCGCAGCGGTGGTGGAGGGGGATCGCCGCAAAGGTCCACCTATGAGGAAGCCCCCCTCCGTCAGTGCTTCGCACTGCCAACTCCCCGTGCCGGGGAGGATTGTGAGAGTCACCAAAACGTCAACGATCTCGGCCATGGGCTGGGCGATGGCCACAGTCTCCCGCCGCTCCCTCCTCTCCGCTGGCGCCGCGCTCGCCGGTGCCGCCGCCCTGCCCCCCGCCATCGCCCGCGCCGCCGCCATCGCGCCCGACCGGCGGACCGGCACGATCCGCGATGTCGAACATGTCGTCATCCTGATGCAGGAAAATCGCGGCTTTGATCACTATTTCGGCACAATGCGCGGCGTGCGCGGATTCGGCGATCGTTTCCCCATTCCGCTCGCCCCCGTGACACCCGGCGGGGAACCCCGCACCGTCTGGCAACAACTCGACCGCGTGGCGGAGGGTGGCCCCCGCCTCGTCTCCCCCTTCCACCTCGACACCGACAAGCAGTTCGCCCTCATGCGCATGGAAGGGACGCCGCATACCTGGCCCGATGCGCAGGCCGCCTGGGACGAGGGTCGGATGGCGCATTGGCCCGAGGCCAAAAAGCAGCGCGCCATGGGCCATTATGCCCGCGCCGACCTGCCCTTCCAGTTCGCGCTGGCCGAGGCGTTCACGCTCTGCGACGCCTATCATTGTTCGATCCAGACCGGGACCAACACCAATCGGCTGTTCCTATGGACCGGCACCAACGATCCGGCGGGCAAGGCGGGTGGCCCCGCGATCAGCAACTCGCACGACAATTTCGCCGAGGCGGGCGGTGCGACCGATCCCTATCGCTGGACGACGGTGGTCGAACGCCTGCAGGCGGCCGGGGTCGACTGGCGGCTCTATCAGGACATGGACGACAATTTCACCGACAACCCGCTGGTCGGTTTCGCGGCGTTCCGCGACGCGCATCATGGCAAGGGCGACCCTGCGTTGAAGGACCGCGCGCTGACCACGCGCGGGCTGGACGTGCTGAAGGCCGATGTGCTGGCCGGACGCTTGCCCCAGGTCTCCTATGTCATCGCCACCTCCGCCGGGTCGGAGCATCCGAATCCCTCCAGCCCGGCGCAGGGGGCGGCCTATACCGCCGAGCTGCTCGACGCGCTGACCGCCGATCCCAAGGTCTGGGCGCGCACCGCGCTGTTCGTGATGTTCGACGAGAATGACGGGTTTTTCGACCATGTCCCGCCCCCCGCCCCGCCGTCGCGCGGGGAGGATGGACGGCCGCTCGGCGGATCGACCGTCGACCTGACCGGCGAATATCATGACGTGCCCTCGACCGGCGACGCCGATGTCGACAAGCCCGCCTATCGCGGCCGCCCTTACGGCCTGGGTCCGCGTGTGCCGATGTATGTCGTCTCACCGTGGAGCCGGGGCGGCTGGGTCAATTCGCAGGTCTTCGATCATACCAGCGTCATCCGCTTTTTGGAGACGCGGTTCGGGTTCCACGAACCCAATATCTCGCCGTGGCGGCGCGCGGTGTGCGGCGACCTGACCAGCGCGTTCGACTTCGCCGCGAACGATACGGCGCCCCCCGCCCTCCCCGACCCGCGCGGTCAGGCCGTGCGCGCCGCCGCGATCAAGGGCCAGCTCAGCCCAGAGGCGCCCGGCGATGCCGCCACACCCCGACAGGAGCCGGGCATCCGCCGCTCACGCCCGCTACCCTATCGATTGGAGGTGCGGGAGCATCCCGATGCGCGCGGCATCCACCTGTCCTTCCGCGCGGATGGCGCGGGCACGGTTTTCCATGTCTACGACCGGACCGCGCTCGACCGGGTGCCACGCCGCTATACGCTGGCGGCGGGCACGCAGATCGAGGATGTCTGGTCGCTCGATGCGGCGGGTGGCTATGACCTCTGGGTGTTGGGGCCGGCCGGCTTTCATCGTCACCTGACCGGGCGTGGTGCGTCCGCCACGGCGCCATCCTGGTCGGTCGACGATGCGGGGCTGACGCTGACCATTCCAGACGCCTGGCCCGACATGGCGGTGATCCGTCAGCGTCCGGCCGCAAAGCCCGGCCCCGCCGAACCGCTACGCCCCGGTCAGCACCGCTGGGCGCTGGACGACAGCCTAGGCTGGTATGACGTGACGCTGACCCGCGCCAGCGATCCAGGCTATCGTCGCCGCCTGAGCGGACGCCATGATCGCCCCGGCCGCGCGAGCATCAGCGATCCGTTCGTCGCCTGACACCGTCGCCCCGATACCCTCTTTCCCACCCCTGCCGGCAGCGATAGGGTAGCGGTCACAATCACAAGCTTTCGTGGGGGGATGAATCTGATGCGGCAGGAACTGCGCGCCGTGGCGGCGGGCCATCGTCGGGGACGTGGCAAGCGCTGGGCGAGCACTGCCGCCTTGCTGCTGGGTGGCGCGCCGCTGGCGCTGTCGGCCGATCCGCTGGCGATCGTCGAGCGCAACGGCGCGCAGGTATCGGTCGAGCCCTATGCCCCCGGCATCGTCCGCGTCACCATCGCCACCGACCGCGCCGAGGCAGCGGGCAAGCCCGGCTACGGCATAAGCGGCACCAGCGATGCGCGCGGCTGGACCCACCGGACCGACGCCAGCGGCGATGTCTTTGCCTCCGCCGGCCTGACCGTCACCGTCGCGCCCCAGCCCTGGCCCAAGCCGCCCAGCCAGATGGAGCGCTATTTCGTCCCCTCGCTTCCCCCGGTGTCGATCGATTTTGCAGGCGCGGACGGCAAGACGCTGACCCGGATGACCGGCTGGGAAAAGGCGCCCCATACCGTGTCGGGCGAAAAGACCTTCCGCGTCGGCGCCAGCTTCGCCGACACGCCCGACACCCATTATTACGGCTTGGGCCAATATCAGGACGGCGTGCTCGACCTTCGCGGCCGAACCATCGATTGCCGACAGGACTACGATCGGCCCGGCGGCGAGGCCGTCTGCGTACCCTTCATGGTCACCGACAAGGGCTATGCGATCCTGTGGGACAACCCGTCCGCCGCGACCGTTTCGACCGGCCTGATGAACGCGACCAAATTCGCCTCCAATGTCGGCGAGCGGGTGTCCTTCTTCGTGATTGCCGGCAAGACGACTGACGAACTCTATGCCGGCTATGCCCGCCTGACCGGCGCGACGCCGCTGCCGCCCAAGGCCGCGTTCGGCCTCATCCAGAGCAAGGCACGCTACGAAACGCAAGGCCAGTTGACCGAGATCGCCGAGGGATACCGCAAGCGCGGCCTGCCCCTCGACATCATGGTGCTCGACTGGTTCTACTGGACGCGGATGGGGCAGCTCGACATCGATCGCACCGCCTTTCCCGATCCCCTGGGCATGAACGCGCATCTCAAGGCGATGGGCATGCAGAGCATCATCAGCATCTGGCCGCGTTTCGAGCGTGAGAGCCGCTGGTTCGACACGTTGGCCGCCAAGGGCTGGCTGATGAAGGACAAGGACGGCGATCCGGTCGACGGCCTGCCGATCCGTTCCGATCGCGCGGGCGCGCTGATCGACAGCACCAACCCGGAGGCGCGCGCCTGGTTCTGGGACAAGATCCGCGACAACATCTTCTCCCAGGGTTTCGACTATGCCTGGCTGGACGAGACCGAGCCCGATCTGATTCCCGAGGGGCATTTCTTCTCCATCGGGTCGGGCGATCGTTATCGCAACGTCTATCCGTTGCTGCACACCGCAGGCGTCGCGGAGGGATCGGCGCGCGACCGGCCGGACAAGCGCAACCTGATCCTGTGCCGCGCCGCCTATCTGGGCACCCAGGCCAATGGCTGTCTGTTCTGGTCGGCCGACGTCCAATCGACCTGGGAAGCGCTGCGCCGACAGGTGCCCGCCGGCCTCGGCATGACCGCCAGCGGCATGGCCTATTGGTCGAGCGATACGGGGGGCTGGCAATGGCCGAACGGGCCGGAGGCGCCGCGCCCGGTGCTGGTCGATCCGGCGGGCGCAACCGCGATGGCGCCCTCGTACCGCGATTACCCGGAGCTGTTCGTCCGCTGGTTCCAGTATAACGCCTTCACCCCGACGCTGCGCATCCATGGTCAGCGGCCGGGCACCGCTTTATGGGAGTATGGCGCGGCGGCCGAACCCATTCTCGCCAGCGCGCTGCGGCTGCGTTACGCGCTGATGCCCTATCTCTATGCGCTCGGGCGGCAGACCAGCCAGACCGGCGCACCCTTCATGCGCGCGCTGTTCATGGACTTCCCCAACGATCCGGTCGTGAAGGATCTGGGCGACCAATATATGTTCGGCCCCGCCTTCCTGGTCGCGCCGGTCACCGAACAGGGTCGGACCACGCGCCGCGTCTATCTGCCCTCGGGGGCCGACTGGTATGACTGGTGGACCGACACGCGCTACACCGGCGGCCAGTGGATCGAGGCGGCGGCCCCGATCGATCGCATCCCGCTGTTCGTGCGCTCCGGCTCGATCGTACCGATGGGGGTACAGGTGCCCAGCACCGCGACGGCGCAAGCGCTGGAAAGCATCCGGGTCTATCCCGGCCGCGATGCCGACTTCACGCTCTATGACGATGACGGCACCACCAACGCCTGGCGCAAGACCGGCGGGCGCAGCGCGACGCTGCGCTGGAACGATGCCACCCGTCAGCTCATCGCCAGCGGCCGCTTGCCGACCGGTCAGACGCTGGCGCCGCTGGTCAAGATCATCGGTCGATAACGGGACCGCGCCCGGTCCATTCTCCCTCTTGGGAAATGCGACGGCCGCGATACAATCGATTCGACGGACCGGAATAGTCGGCCGTTTCAGAGGGGAGAGGACGCATGATCGGTATCATCGCGATGCTGTTGGCCGCCACGTCAGGACAGGCTCCGCCCAGCGCCGCCGCCCAGCCCAGCATCTTCGACAAGGCGGTGAACGAGCCGGGTATCGGCTGGAAACTTTACGGTCCCAATCAGTCCGCCAAGCAGGTCCCCGCCGCAGACGTGCCGGGCGGCAATGCCGTGCAGGTGAAGGTCGGCCGGGCCGGCGCGAACCCTTGGGACAGCGGCGCCAGCTATCCTACGATCAAGCCGATCGCGGCGGGCGATACGATGCTGGTCATGGTCTATTTGCGTGCGCCGAACGCCACTGACGCTGCGCCCGTCACCATCCCGATCGGCGCCGGCGGGTCGGAGCCGCCTTATACCCCGATCGCCACCGAGCCGGTGCAAGTCGGCCCGAGCTGGAAACGCTATTACGCCTCGGGCGTGGCGAACCAGGCCTATGCGGCGGGCAAGGCCAATATCTCGGTTCAGCTGGCCGGTGCGAAGCAGGTGATCGAGGTCGGCCCGGCCTTCCTGCTCGATTTGGGGCCTGGCTTCGACCGGTCGAAGCTGCCGCGTAACTAAATCGCCCCACCCTCACCCTTCCCACCCGCCAAGGCGGGCGGGCCCAGTCTCGGGTGAACAGCGCCCCGCGCTGTTCAGTCCATGCCGGGGGCATGGACGACCCGATACTCCTCTCCCAATGGGAGAGGGAGGGAGGCGCGAAGCGCCGGAAGGGTGAGGGTCAATCTACACCCCGCCATTCACCAAAAGAAAAGGCCGCCCGCCCCTTTCGGAACGACGGCCCTTGAGGTCGCATCCGGCCGATCCCGATGGGGACGGCCGAACACCCGGATCAGAACGTACCGCGCAGCGCGAACGAGAAGCGGCGGTCGTTGACGATGTACGAACGCGGCGCGGTCTCGGTCGAACCGCTGATATAGGCCTGCTGCGTACGAACGACCTGATTGGCCAGGTTCACGCCCTGCACGCCGATCTTCAGATATTTGTTCAGGTTGATGAACGCCGACGCGTCCAGCTGCCCGCCCGCATCCTGGTAGATCGAGGTATAGGGGAAGATCACGTCCGCCGGCGTCAGCAGATACTTCGACCGCCAGTTATACGCCGCACGCAGCGAGACCGGGCCCTTCTCATAGAACAGCGCCGCATTGACCGTATGCCGCGAAAGCCCCTCGAGCGGGATGTTGCCCGGCTTGATGTTCGAGGTATTGGCCGGCGCGCCGCCGTTCAGGAACGAGTTGGGCAGGCCCGAGCTGTCGATATAGGTGTAGCTGCCGCTCGCGCCGAAGCCGTTGAGGAAGCCCGGCAGGAAGTCGAAGGTCTGCTGATACGCCGCCTCGAAGCCCTTGATCTTGCCCGTTCCTTCATAGTTGGCCGGACCACGGACCAGCACGGATTGGGTTATGCCATTGCTGGTGATCGGGCGGTTGATCAGCGACTGGTAGAAGAAGTCCTTCACCGACTTATAGAAGACGTCGAACGACAACTGGCCGACGCGTGCAAAATACCACTCCACCGTCGCATCGAACTGCCATGCCGTCGCGGGCTTCAGATACGGATTGCCCGCCGTCGCCGTCACCTGCCCACTGGCCGTGTCAAAGATCGGCTGCAAGAAGTTGCGAATGTTGGCAAAATCGGGACGCGTCATGACCTTCGACGCAGCCAGACGCACTACTACGTCACGGCCGACGCCGAACTTCAAGTTCGCGCTGGGCAGGAAGTAATGATAGTGGTTACGCGCCGTTTCCGGCAGCGTCAGGCCGGTGGAGAACTGCCGGATGGAATTGTATCCGGCCTCACCCAGCTGACAGATCCCTGCCGGAACGGCCACGACCGGCACGCCATTCTGCAAAACCGGTTGTCCATTCTGGGTCACGGCCTGCGGTGCGCAACGGCTGCTGAATTCATCGACGGTACCGGTCTGCAATCGCGACGGTGCCCCGATCGAACCGGACGACATGACGTCGGTCAGGACATAACGAACACCGACATTGCCGCTCATGCGGACATTCCCGAACAGGTTGCCCGGTGTTGCAAAGCTCAGCTGCGCATAAGCGTTCTTGTCCTGCTGCTTTACCAGCTGGATTTCAGACGGCAGATAAGGCGTGCCCGCGACCACGCCCGCGCGCTGCGCGAGCGGAGCCCAGACGGTCGGCGGGCTGGCATTCGGATTGGCCGTGAGGACGTTCTGTTGCCACAGCTTCCCGATCGACTGGAAGTAGGCCGCCGATTGCTGATAGCCCTCCGTCATGTTGCCGGTATAATAATAGGCCGATGGCGAGCCGTTGGTCGCGCCCCGGAAAAAGTTCGGGAAGGTGTACAGTTCCGTCTGACCGGGCGCCTGCGCGAACGATACCGGATTGCCCGCAGCCCCCCACACTTCAGACAGGGCTCCCCAGTTATAGGTGGTGTAGCGCACTTCCGACGAACGGTCGGCATAGCGCGCACCGAACTTGGCGTGGGTAAAGAAGTTGCCGTCGTCGAACTTGTAGTCGACATCGGCCTTGAACGCATATTCGCGGCCCGTGCTCTCTTCGAGATGGTCCATCGCCGCGCGCCAGAACTGGACGTTGCGATTGGCGAAATACTGCGCGTCGGTCTGCTGGTTTAGGGTCGGGTTGGGCGTGGCCCAGCTCGCCTGCAGCGTCGACGGCTTGTGCGGGATCACGACCGGCAGATTGCCCGACAGATCGAGTTCGGAGTCGGCGAAGGTCGAGCCGAACACGCGCATATCGGTGCTGGTCTTCTTGGCGCGAGTATAATCGCCGTCCAGGTTCACCGACCAATGGTCGTCAAGCTGGGTCTTCAGGTTGAGGCCGAAGTCGGTGACGGTGTTCTCGTCGCGCGTCATGCCGCGTGCCAGTGACTGCTGCGTACCGCCGGTAGGAATCCAACAGGTCGCATTGCCGCTGCAATTCGCCCGGTAACCGTTGCCGGGGGCGGTGATGTAGCCCGACTGGAACAGACCACCCGCGTCATAGACGTAATTCTTGGTCGTGCCGGTGGGGCACTGGGCGATCGTCGAATTGGCAGGCCCCAAATTGTTCTGGACGCAACCGACAGGATAGGTGTTGTATTCCGACAGGTCGGGTGCGGTCTCGAAGGTGCGCTCCGAGGTGTTGTTGACCGTGTGCGTGCGCAGGAACTGCGCGGTCAGCAGGGTCCGCTCGTCGTTGCTCTGCCACTGGCCCGCCAGCGCGACGCCATCACGCTTGCGGTCGAACTCCTGGGTGGCGAACTGACCGCCGATCGGGGCGTAACGCAGCGAGGCCGGGTCGAGGAAGCCGTCCGCCCCAGGCGTGCCGGCCGCGCCGCAGGCAAAACCGGTCGCGCCGCCGACCGGCAGCGTCGTCTGGTCGGCCGTGCCGGGCAGCGGGTTGCGGCAATTCTGCGCGGTCGTCGAGTTCGCGGCCAGCGCCAGCGTGTTGTCGCGCGTCTGGATATTGGTGATGCGCACGCTGTCCGCACGGCTGCGGACGCGCGAATAGGACACGTTGCCGAGCAGGCCGAAGCGGCCGATGCCCGTATCCCAGGTGTTGCTGAGCAGCAGCGAGCCGGTCGGCGACCACTTCTTCTTGAAGTCGCCGTAATTGGCCTCGGCGGTGAAGCCGGCATGGAAACCCTTGTTGTCGAAGGGCTTGCGGGTGTTGAGGTTGACCGTGCCCGCCAGGCCGCCCTCGATCAGTTCGGCGGTGGCGTTCTTGTACACCTCGACCGAGCCGAGCAGTTCGGCGGGCACGTCGGAGAAGTTGATCGCCTGGCCGCCGATGCCGGCCGAGAAGGTGTCGCGGCCGTTGAATTCGGAGCGGACGAAGGTCAGGCCGCGCACCGCGACGCCCGAGCCTTCGACCGAGAAGTGGTCGGGATCGTTGGCGGCGGCGAAGCGGCTGATCGACACGCCGGGCACCCGCTGCAGCGCTTCGGTGACCGAGCGGTCGGGCAGCGCGCCGATGTCGCTGGCGGTGATCGCATCGACAACGGTGTCGGAATTGCGCTTGATCGTCTGGGCATTGGCCAGGCTCTGGCGGATGCCGGTGACAACGACTTCGTTGCCCGCGGCCTCGTCGCCCGCTGGTGGCTGAGCGCTGGCGGCCTCGACGCTGGCGGCGGTGCGCGGCGTGGCCGAACCGGCCGTGCCTTGGCCCGCGACCGCACCGGTCGGCGACGCGGTCTGCGAGGCATCGGTCTGGGCGAGCGCGGGCGTGCTCAACGCGGCGACGCACAGCGCGCCGGCCGAGGCGCTGAACAGCAACCGATGAAAACGATTGGCACTGGCAGTGAACGGCGCATCCATGCGCATCATGGTCATCCCCCCCTTATGTCGTGCGCCCCATTGGCGTCACGGAAATAGGTCGTGATCACGGCATGCGCCGCGACCCACATGCTTGTGATTGCGCTACCAACAACATTTCGACAAGATGCTTAACTTATAAACGTCCGATCCGGGACAAGGTGTAACATTCCTGCCACGCTGGCATGGCGGGTGGATTGCGGCACAACCCCGATCGCGGCATGAGACAGGCCAGAATCGGCGCGAGAATCCAAGGCGTCGGAGAGGGGATGCGGGGTGGATAGCGACAAGGTGCGGGTCGTCGTCGTGGGCGGCGGAACCGCCGGCTGGATGGCGGCGGCGGCGCTGGCGCGTCTCCTTCCGGGACAGTGCCAGGTGCATTTGATCGAGTCGGAGGCCATCGGCGTGGTCGGAGTCGGTGAGGCGACCCTCCCGCATATTCGCGCCTTCAATGAACGACTTGGCATCAGTGAAAACGATTTCATGTCGCGTACCCGCGCGACCTTCAAACTGGGTATCGAGTTTCGCGATTGGGGCCGAATCGGCGACAGCTATATCCATCCCTTCGGCACGTTCGGACGTGGCGGGGGCGCGATCGACTTCCATCATTACTGGTCTAGGTTGAAGAATGAGGGGGCGGACCTGCCTCCGCTCGATGAGCTGTCCTATGCCTGCGCGCTGGCCCGCGAAGGCCGGTTCGACCATCCTGGCCGCGACCGGGAGCAGCTGTCCTCGACCTTCGGCTATGCCTATCAGTTCGACGCGCTGCTCTTCGCGCCCTATCTGCGATCGCTCGCGGAGGAGATGGGAGCGCTTCGCACCGAAGGAATCGTCATCGATGTCGAACGCGACGCCGAGAGCGGCCGGATCCGTTCGGTCACGCTGGAGGACGGACAGCGAATCGCAGGCGACCTGTTCATCGATTGCTCGGGCTTCCGCTCGCTGCTGCTCGGCCAGACGCTGGGCGAACCGTTCGAGGACTGGTCCAAATGGCTGCCGACCGACAGGGCCGTCGCCATGCCGTGCCGGACGCGCACCGCCGTCACCCCCTATACCAGCGCGATCGCGATGCCCGCCGGGTGGCGCTGGCGCATTCCGCTCCAGCATCGCACCGGCAACGGCTATGTCTATGCCAGCGGCTTCGTCAGCGACGACGATGCAAGGCGTGTGCTGGAGGAAGCGGTGGAGGGCGAGCCGATCGCCGAGCCGCGCCTGCTGCGCTTCAAGGCCGGCCGGCGGCGGCGCAGCTGGGTCGGCAATTGCGTGGCCATCGGGCTGGCCAGCGGGTTCCTGGAACCACTCGAATCAACCAGCATCTATCTGGTCCAGCAGGCGATCACCGCGCTGATCGAGCTGTTCCCCGAACGCGATGCGAGCGATGCGGACCGCGACGAGTTCAACCGCATCATCGACCTAGGGTCAGGACTCATTGGTTGATCCAGAAGATCACGGTTGCCGCGAGAGCGATGGCGGACATGAAGGCGTGAGCGCATCGGTCGTAGCGGGTG
>NZ_JBNNOB010000096.1:0-14987 GCF_050274375.1 Sphingomonas sp. NPDC019816 | reverse complement strand
TCGATCTAAATCAGGGTGTTAGCTCGCATAGACTTTCGCGAGTCTCTCCCCTCCCCTTCAGGGGAGGGGCCGGGGGTGGGGCGGTTCGGCAAGCGTAACGCCGGTGGATAGGCCCCACCCCAACCCTCCCCTTAAGGAGAGGGGCTTTTGAAAAAGTGAACCGATTATTCCGCCGCCTTGGCCATGTCCTCGAACTCGGCCGCCGCCAAGAACCGCTCGGCGTCGAGTGCCGCCATGCAGCCGGTGCCCGCCGCCGTCACCGCCTGACGGTACACCTTGTCGGCCACGTCGCCGCACGCGAAGACGCCCGGCACGTTGGTGCGCGTCGAGCCCGTCTCGACCGCGATATAGCCGTCCGAGTCCAGCTCCAGATGCCCCCGGAACAACTCGGTCGCCGGGTGATGGCCGATCGCGACGAAGCCGCCCTCGACATCCAGGCGGCTATGCTCGCCCGTCACCGTATCGACCAGATCGAGCGCGACCAGGCCCGCATTGCCGCCGCCGTCGACGAACTCGCGAACCTCCTTGTTCCACAGCACCTTCACATTCGGGTGCGCGAACAGCCGCTCCTGCAGGATGCGCTCGGCGCGTAGCGAATCGCGGCGATGGATCAGCGTCACGTCGTCCGAATGGTTGGTCAGGTACAGCGCCTCCTCGACCGCCGTATTGCCGCCGCCGATCACCGCGACCTTCTTGCCGCGATAGAAGAAGCCGTCGCAGGTCGCGCAGGCCGACACGCCCTTGCCCTTCATTGCGTCCTCGCTGTCCAGGCCCAGCCACTTGGCCTGCGCGCCCGTCGCGATGACCAGCACTTCGCCCTCATAGACGTCGCCGCCGTCGCCGATCAGGCGGAACGGACGGTTGGTCAGGTCGACTTCCGTGATCGTGTCCCACATCATCCGCGCACCGACATGCTCGGCCTGTTTCTGCATCTGTTCCATCAGCCAGGGCCCCTGGATGACGTCGGCGAAGCCGGGATAATTCTCGACATCGGTCGTCGTCGTCAGCTGACCGCCGGGCTGAATCCCCTGCACCACGATAGGCTTCATCCCCGCGCGCGCGCCGTAGATGGCGGCCGACAATCCGGCCGGGCCGGAACCGAGGATGAGCATACGGGTGGAATGGGTGGTCATGTCGTCGTCCTGAGAAAGCCTGTTCGCGCCCTAGATAGTCGCGACGGTCACAAAAATGAACCGCTTCTCATGCGGCGAATCCGCCGCTGCTTCGTTAGCCGTTGCAAGTGGAGGTTTGCCCGATGCGCGACGATGACGACGTGAAGATCACCGAATATACCGCCCCCGCCGGCGGCTGGGGCTCGATGAAGGGCATGGCCAAGGTTCTTCCAAAGGAAGGACTGGGGCCGGAGACGCTCGATACGCTGCGCCGCCAGAACAAGCCCGGCGGCGTGATGTGCGTCAGCTGCGCCTGGGGCAAGCCGGCCAAGCCGCATGTCGCCGAATTCTGCGAGAACGGCGCGAAGGCGACCGCGTGGGAACTCAGCTCGCTTCGCGTGACGCCGGATTTCTTCGCCAAGCACACCGTTGCCGAGCTGGAGACATGGCCCGACCATGATCTGGAACAGGCCGGCCGCCTGACCCATCCGATGCGCTATGATCGCGCTTCGGACAAATATGTCGCGGTCAGCTGGGACGACGCCTTCGCTGCGATCGGCGCCAAGCTGAAGAGCTGCGATCCGACCAAGGTGGTGCTCTACGCCTCGGGCCGGGCCTCCCTCGAAACCTCGTTCATGTATTCGCTGTTCGCGCGGCTCTGGGGGCAGCAGAACCTGCCCGACAGCTCGAACATGTGTCACGAGACGACCTCGGTCGGCCTGAAGTCCGCCATCGGATCGCCCGTCGCGACGATCCAGATGGAGGATTATGACAAGTGCGACGCGATCTTCTCCTTCGGACAGAATGTCGCGACCAACGCACCGCGCATGCTCCACAATCTCCAGGCCTGCGCCAAGCGCGGGGTGGAGATCGTGACCTTCAACCCACTGCGGGAGCGCGGCTGGGAGCGCTTCGCCTCGCCGCAGAACCCGGTGCAGATGCTGACCGGCAGCTCGACCGACATCTCCAGCCAATATCATCAGGTGAAGGCCGGCGGCGACATCGCCGCGCTGACCGGCATCTGCAAGCTGGTGATCGAGGAGGACGACCGCGCCATCGCCACGGGCGGCCAGCGCATCCTCGACCATCATTTCATCGAGCAGCACACGACGCGGTTCGAGGATTTCGCCAATTACTGCCGCAATGCCGCGTGGAGCGAGATCATCCGCGATTCGGGCCTGACCCGCGATGCGATCGAGCAGGCGGCGCGCGTCTATATGAAGTCCGAACGCGTCATCGCGGTCTACGGCATGGGCATCACCCAGCACCGCTATGGCATCGATGCGCTGCACATGATCGTCAACCTGCTGCTCCTGCGCGGCAATATCGGGCGCGAGGGCGCGGGGCCGGGGCCGGTGCGCGGGCACAGCAACGTGCAGGGCCAGCGCACCGTCGGCATTACCGAGAAGACCGAACTCGCCCCCGTCGAGCGACTGAAGGAACTGTTCGAATTCGAGCCGCCGACCGAGAATGGCTGGGACACGGTCGAAGCCTGCCGCCAGATCATCGCCGGCACCGCCCAAGGCTTCGTCCAGCTCGGCGGCAACTTCCTGCGCGCGACGCCCGAACACGCCAAGATGAAGGAAGCCTGGGCCAGGCTCCCCATCACCGTCCACATCGCCACCAAGCTCAACAAGAGCCATCTGGTGCCCGGCGAGGAGAGCTATATCCTCCCCTGCCTCGGCCGGTTGGAAACCGACATGCAGGCGGGTGGCCGTCAGGCGGTGTCGATGGAGGATTCGTTCAGCCATATCTATGGCTCGGTCGGCAAGGCGACGCCCGCCGCCGATACCCTGCTGTCCGAACCCGCGATCGTCGCTGGCATCGCCAAGGCGGTGCTGGAGCCCAATCCCAATGTGCCGTGGGACGAATGGGTCGGCGATTACGGCCTGGTCCGCACGGCGATCGAGAATGTCTATCCCGACAAGTTCGCCAACTTCAACGAACGCCTGTTCGAGCCGGGCGGCTTCTGGAAAGGCAATCCGGCCGCGCACCGCAAATGGGAAACCGAAAGCGGCAAGGCCGAGTTCAACGTGCCGCGTGCCATGGACGCCTCGGGCATCGAACCGGCCGAGGGGCGGATGCGCCTCATCACGCTGCGCTCCAACGACCAGTTCAACACCACCATCTATGGCTATGACGATCGCTTCCGGGGGATCAGCGGCACGCGGATGGTCGCGATGATGAACAAGGCGGACATCGCGAAGCTGGGCCTTGCCGATGGCCAGACCATCGCTTTGGAAAGCGATGCCGGCGACGGTGAGGAGCGTGTGGTCGACGGCCTGCGGGTGGTGGAATACAACATCCCCGAGGGCTGTATCGGCGGCTATTATCCCGAGCTCAACTATCTGATCCCGCTGGAGCATCATGCGCTGGAAAGCCATGTGCCCGCCGGCAAGTCGGTGCCGGTGAAGGTGCGCGTCCCGGTATGAGCATATTGGGTGCCGTGCTGACCGGGGGACGATCCTCCCGGTTCGGGTCGAACAAGGCCTTTGCGATGCTGGGCGAGGACAGCCTGGCATCGCATGCGCGTGCGGCGATCCGCCCCTATTGCGCGGAGGTGATCCAGGTCGGCGGTGCGGACGGTATCCCCGACCAGCCCGAGCCCGGTCTGGGGCCGCTGGGCGGGATCGCCGGCGCGCTCGACTATGCCGCCGCGCATGGTTTTCGCTGCGTGTTGACCATCGGCTGCGACATGCCCCGGCTGCCCGACGGGTTGATCGAGGCGCTGATGCGGCGGGAACCCAGCTATTGCCAGGACGCGCCCGTGCTGGGCCTGTGGCCCGCCGCGCTGGGCGCGCATCTGATGGCGCATCTGTCGCTCGGCCGTGACCGGTCGATGCGCGGATGGGTCCGTGCCATCGGTGCCATTCCCATCGCTTCGCCTCAGCCGATCGCCAATGTGAACACCCCCGCCGACCTCGCGGCGCTGTGAGGCTGTCGTGAGCGTCTCGCACGCGCCGGCGCGGCTGCTGACGCTCGGCCGCCTGACATCGGATGGCGGGCATGGCGAGATCGAACGGATGGTCGCGGTCGAATGTCCGGTCGCGATCGAGGTGGACGGCTTCGGCTATGCCGTCATGATGATGACGCCCGAGCGGCTGGAGGATTTCGCTACCGGCTTCCTGCTGACCGAGCGGCTGATCGATGGTGCCAACGACATCCTCGACATCGAACCCTTCGCCGCCGAGGCGGGGTGGATCGTCCGCATCGCGCTGGCCGAACGCGTGCGCGGCCGCATCCGCGACCGGGTGCGCCACCGGACCAGCGACACCAGTTGCGGCCTGTGCGGTCTGTCAGGACTGGAACAGATCGCGCGACCGGTGGCGAACCGCCCCCCCGCCCCGCGCGCGTCCGTCGAGACGCTGTTCGCCGTACTGGGCGATCTGCGCGCGCATCAGCCGCTCAATGCGCGAACGGGTGCGGTGCATGCCGCCATCGCCTGCACCCCGCTTGGCGCGGTTCTCGCCAGTGCGGAGGATGTCGGGCGCCACAATGCGCTGGACAAGCTGGTGGGCGCGTTGGCGCGCCAGCCGCATCCGGGGGCGGATTTCATCCTCGTCACGTCGCGAATCAGCTATGAGATGGTCGACAAGGCGCTGATCGCCGGTGTCGGATTGCTGGTCGGCATTTCCGCACCGACCAGCCTGGCGATCGACCACGCCCGCACCCACGGCCTGACCCTGATCGCACTCGCCCGCCCCGACGCGATGCTGGTCGCGCATGACCCGCATGGACGTTTTGCCTGACGCGTGACGCCCGCCATTGCGGCTGTCACGGCCGCTGATAAGCTGCCCCAAATACGGCTTTCGGGAGACGTGCGGTGACGGCAAAGAACATCCTGTGGAGCCTAGCCGCGCTCTGTCTAGGCTCCGCATACGCGATGGCGCAGGACATTCCGTTCACCAGTGACATGCAGAAAGCCGATGCCCTCGTCCGCGCGGGGCGATATTGGGACACCAACGCGCTGCTGACCGCGGCCACCTTCGCCCCTGATGGATCAGTGAAGGATAAGATGCTGTTTCAATATTGGTCGCAATTTACGCCGTTCGTCACCAACGAGGTCGACCCGATCGTCTATGACCGCGCTGGTCGTTTCGGTGCGCCCGACCCGAGTTGGGCGACACGCATCGCCGCCGCCGAACCGCGCGATGCCATCGCCGAGATCGTTGCGCGGGCGAAGACCACGCGAATCGTCATCCTGAACGAGGCCCATTACAGCCCGCGCGACCGCGCCTTTGCCTGGCAGGTCGCCCGCGCGCTCCGTCCGCTCGGCTATGACGTGCTAGCCGCCGAGGCGTTCGGCAACAATCCCGAAAGTCCCGGCGGCCCTACCCCGGCCGAGCGGCTGGCGCAGGACCGGATCGTGCGCCGCTCGCTTGGCATGTATACGCTCGATCCAGTCTTCGCGAATTATGTGCGCGGCGCCTTGGCGCTGGGCTATCGCCCGATCGGCTACGAACAGACTGCCGCGCAGCAGACGCCCGAGGGCGGCGTGCCCGAGCGCGAACAGGCCCAGGCCGAAAACGTGATGGCCTTTCTGCGCGCTCATCCAACCGCTAGGCTGCTCATCCATGTCGGGCATGGTCATGTTTTAGAGGGCGGCGCGAAAAAGCCGGAATACGCCATGATGGCGCAGCGCCTGAAGCAGATGTCGGGCATCGACCCGCTGACGATCGACCAGACCAGACTTAGCGAACTCGCCTCTAATGCCCGTCCCGCATTGCAGGTCGCCGCCCCGCGCCTTCACGGCAAGCCTGTGGTCTTTTTCGAGGGCGACCGACCGATGATTCTTGGTTCTGCGGAGGACAGCGTCGACCTTCAGATCGTCCATCCCCCTCGCCGTTACGTGAAGGGACGTCCCGACTGGCCGGCAAACCTTGGTGGACGGCCACGCGCCATCCCCAGGGACCTTCTGCCCCAAAGGGGAGCCCGGCTGATCCAGGTCTTTGCCGCCGACGCGTCCGACGATACCGTTCCACTGGACCAGGTGCTGGTCGAGGCGGGCAAGCCGGTTCCTGTGCTGATGGTACCGAACGTCCCGATCCGCTTCGTCACACAGGGCAACGGGGCCATGGTGGCAGGATCGTCGAAATAAAAAGAAAATACACCGGGTGGTAGCGAAGGAGGGACTTGAACCCCCGACACGCGGATTATGATTCCGCTGCTCTAACCAGCTGAGCTACTTCGCCATGCCGTGGCGTTCCACCCGGTGGAGGCGCGCCTATAGACAGGGGTTTTTCGGGCGTCAAGCGAACAAATGACGCGAAATCATTTCCCAAGGGCCGCCGCGATACCACCAGGCACCCAGGCCGATCAGTTCGACCGGTCGGGGACGGAAATCGCGCTCCATCTGCTGGAGGAGCAGCTTGGCGGTGGCGGGGGTCACCTTGTTCTGGATCGTGACGTGCGGGCGCCATCCGCCCGCGTCCTGCGGGGTCAGCATACCGGCAAAGGCGTCGACCAGTTCGCGCCGGATCGCGACGAGGCCGGGCGATTCGATGCGGATCGCCACGCCCCGGCCCAGCGACATCAGGCCCGCCGCCTTCGTCTCGGGCGCGCGCACGCCGCGCGTCAGCCCGTTGAGACGATGCTTCAGCTCCGCCTCGGCGCTGGGCGGCAGATGGTGGAACAGCGTGCAATGCGCGTCCAGCACGTTGCGCTCGGGGGGAAAATGCTGTCGTCGCAGACCGTCGAACCAGCCCTGATCGGCGCGGCCGAACAGGGCGGTGACGATGATGGGGGCCGGGATGGAGGCGGGCCGCGCGCTCAGATTTCCACCTGACTGCCCAGCTCGACCACGCGGTTGGTCGGCAGGCGGAAGAATTCCATCGCGCTTTCGGCGTTCCTCAGCATCCAGGAGAACAGCTTTTCGCGCCAGACCGACATGCCGGGGCGCTCCGCCGCCAGCAGGGTCTGGCGCGACAGGAAGAAGCTGGTGTCCATCATCTTGAACACGCCCCCCTCCACCTCGACGCGCTTCAGCGCGGCCGGCACGTCCGCCTCCTCCATGAAGCCGAAACGCAGGACGAGACGGTGGAAGCCATGCCCCAGATCGTCGAGCTTGGCGCGGTCGGCCTCGGGCCAATAGGGCTGGCTCATGATCTTGACGGTCAGCAGGATGATCCGCTCGTGCAGCACCTTGTTGTGCTTAAGGTTGTGGAGCAGCGCGTGCGGCACGCCGTCGGGCGTGGAGGTCATGAAGATCGCCGTGCCCGACACGCGGCTGGCGGCGTTGGCGGCGGATTCGATGAAGATCGGAATCGGCATCGTCCCTTCCCGCAGTCGCTGCATCATCAGCTTGCGGCCCGTCGACCAGGTCGTGAGGAAGGTGAAAATGATGAAACCGACCAGCAGCGGGAACCAGCCGCCCGCGGGCACCTTCGTCAGGTTGGCGAGGAAATAGGCACCGTCGACCACGAAGAACAGGGTCAGCAGCGGCACGGCGGCGAATGTCGGCCATTTCCACAACCGGGTCAGCGCCACGCCCAGCAGGCAGGTGTCGATCAGCATCGCCCCCGTCACCGCGATCCCGTAAGCCGAGGTCAGGTTGGACGAGGAACGGAAAAACAGCACCAGCAGGATCACCATCACCATCAACATCCAGTTGATGAGCGGGATGTAGATTTGTCCGGCGGTCGCGGCCGAAGTGTGTTCGATGCGCAGGCGCGGCATGAAGCCCAGCTGGATCGCCTGTTGGGTGACCGAGAAGGCGCCGGTGATCACCGCCTGGCTGGCGATGACCGCCGCCGCGGTCGCCAGGATGACGAGCGGCAGCTGCAACCCCTCGGGCGCCAGCATGTAGAAGGGGCTTTCGAGCGCGGCCGCGCCCTCGCGGAACAGCAGCGCGCCCTGCCCCATATAGTTGAGCATCAGCGCCGGCAGCACGAAGCACAGCCAGGACAGACCGATCGGCCGCCGCCCGAAATGCCCCATATCGGCATAGAGCGCCTCGGCCCCCGTCACCGCCAGCACCACCGAGCCGAGCGCCAGGAAGCCGCGTACCGGATCGATCAGGAAGAACTGCACCGCATAATGCGGTGACAGCGCGCGCAGGATGCCGGGCGTCTCGACGAAGCTGATGACGCCCAGCACCGCGATGGTCGCGAAATAGAGGAGCATGACGGGCCCGAAGAACAGGCCGACCCGCTCGGTCCCCGATCGCTGGATCTTGAACAGGATGACGAGGATGGTGATGGCGATCGGCAACACGAAGCTGCCAAAGGCGGGCGCCGCGACGGCCAGGCCCTCCACCGCGCCGAGCACGGTGACGGCGGGCGTGATCATGCTGTCGCCATAGAATAAGGCGGTGGCGAACACGCCGAGCAGGATGATCCCGCGCGACCAGCGTCGCGTCTTGGTCTGCCCGGACACCAGCGCGAGCAGCGCCAGGCTGCCCCCCTCGCCCTTGTTGTCGGCGCGCATGATGATCGCGACATATTTGACCGACACGACGATCATCATCGACCAGAAGATCAGGCTGACGACACCCAGGATATGCGCGGTGTCGAGCGGCAGCGGATGGTGCGGGTTGGCGAAGGTTTCGCGAAAGGCGTAGATCGGACTGGTGCCGATATCGCCGAACACGACGCCGATCGCGCCCAGCGCCAGCCGCGCCACACCGTTCTGGTGATGCTGGTGATGCAGGTCCTCGGACGCGGTCGTCGCGATCCCGGTGGGTGCGACGCTCATCGCGAGGTCGCCGAGCCGGCGATGGGCGGGACTATCGGCACTATCCGTGGCAACCCTTCGATCATCGCCGCCCCCTAGCATGGCCCCAAAAGGCCAGCAACGCGGACACAGGGGGCTTGTTTCGCGGCGAGGGCATTTTGGTGGTCGGGGCGATGCGATGTTGCAACACGAGGTCGGCAGCTAAAGGCACCAAGCGCTTACCCCAAGCACGCCCCTCCCGCAGGCGGGAGGGGATGGGGGAGGGAAAGCCACGGGCGATGGTCTCGGTGAGACTCCTTGCCCTCCCCCAACCCCTCCCGCCTGCGGGAGGGGAGAAAAAGGATCGCCCCGCTAAGTGGATAGCGACATCATCCTTGCAACACAATCTCACAGCCGAAACGGTTCACCTCCGCCCCCCGATCGGCTAGGGCCGGGTGATGGTCAGTCGTTCCGCCCAAGAGGCCGCTCCGGTAACCCCGTCCGCCGCACCCATGCAGGCCGCACCCATCGTCACGATCGACGATGTCCGTGCCGCGCATGCCCGGATTTCGGACCGGATCGTCCGCACGCCGACGATGATCAGCCGCACCCTGTCGAAGCTGACCGGGGCCACCGTTTACCTCAAGTTCGAAAATCTTCAGTTCACCGCCGCCTACAAGGAACGCGGCGCGCTCAACACGCTGCTGCAACTGTCCGACGAGGCGCGGGCCCAGGGCGTCATCGCCGCCTCGGCGGGCAATCATGCGCAGGGGCTGGCCTATCACGCCAACCGGCTGGGGGTGCCCGCTACCATCGTGATGCCGCGCACGACGCCGATCGTGAAGGTCGTGCAGACCGAAGGGCACGGTGCCACCGTGGTGCTGGAGGGCGATACCTTCGACGCCGCCTATGCCCATGCCCGCGTGTTGGAGGCGGAACGCGGCTATACCTTCGTCCACCCGTTCGACGACCCGCGCGTGATCGCCGGCCAGGGCACCGTCGCCCTGGAAATGCTGGCGGACGCACCGGACATCGACACGCTGATCGTGCCGATCGGCGGCGGCGGGCTGATCTCCGGCATGGCGACGGTCGCGGCGGCGGCGGACAAGCCGGTCGAGGTCGTCGGCGTCCAGGCCGAGCTGTTCCCGTCGATGTACAACCGGCTGAACGGCACCAGCCTGCCCTGCGCGGGCGACACGCTGGCCGAGGGTATCGCGGTCAAGCAACCCGGTGGCCTGACCTCGCAGATGGTGGCCGCGCTGGTCCGCGAAATTCTGCTGGTCGACGAACGTCATCTGGAGGAATCGGTCAGCGCGCTCCTCCAGATCGAGAAGACGGTGGTCGAGGGCGCGGGCGCGGCCGGGCTCGCCGCGCTGATGTCGCATCCCGAACGCTTTCGCGGCAAGACGGTCGGCATCGTGCTGTGCGGCGGCAATATCGACACCCGCCTGCTCGCCAACGTATTGCTGCGCGATCTGGCGCGCTCGGGGCGGCTGGCGCGCCTGCGCATCCGCTTGCAGGACCAGCCGGGCGCGCTGTTCAACGTCGCGCGCATCTTCGATCGCGAGCGGGTCAACATCATCGAGGTGTATCACCAGCGGGTCTTTACCACCCTGCCGGCCAAGGGCCTGATCACCGACATCGAGTGTGAGACGCGCGATGCGCTTCACCTCCACCGCCTGATCGAGGCGCTACGCGCCGCCGGTTATGAGACGACCCAGGTGGAACTGGCCTGACGCCCCGACGGAACCGGGCGTCGCGGCCCTTCCCCACGGCCGCGAAGAAATCGTCCCGTTTCCGTACAGCGCTAAACCATGCCCATGGCCGGGAAATTCGTTAAGAAGGCCCGGTTCTCAAATCCCGAAGGAAATTCCAGGCGGTGACCGCGCCTTTTCGTTTTCCGCGCTTTTTCGTCACCAGCCCGGCCCCCTGCCCCTATCTGCAGGGGCGGGAGGAGCGCAAGGTATTCACCGAACTGAACGGTGAGCATGCCGACGAACTCAACGAGGCGCTGAGCCGCATCGGCTTCCGCCGAAGCCAGGGCGTCGCCTATCGCCCGTCCTGCGCGGGCTGCACCGCCTGCGTGTCGGTCCGGGTCGTCGCCGACGGGTTCCGCCCCAACGGGTCGCAGCGCAAGCTGCTGCGCCGTCATGCCGATCTGGAGGTCACCGCCTGCCAACCCTGGGCGACCGCCGAGCAGTTCGAGCTGCTGCGTCGTTATCTGGGCCGCCGGCATCCCGGCGGCGGCATGGCGGCAATGGACGAGAGCGATTATGCCGACATGGTCGAGCTGTCCCCCGTCCAGTCCGTCGTGGTCGAATATCGCGAGCCGACCGGCCCGGATGGCCAGCGCGGACGGCTGCTGGGCGCGTGCCTGACCGATCGGCAGGGCGATGGCCTGTCGATGATCTACAGCTTTTTCGAGACCGAGGATGAAAGCCGCCCGGGCCTGGGCAACTTCATCATCATGGATCATATCCTGCGCGCCCGTGCGGCCGAGCTTCCCTATGTCTATCTGGGCTATTGGGTGAAGGGATCGCCGCGCATGACGTACAAGACGCGGTACCAGCCGCTAGAGGCGCTCGGCCCGCGCGGCTGGTCGCTGCTCCACCCCGACAGCCCCGATGTCGGCGGTCCACCCGCCGTCGAGACCGCGATCGAGGCGGGCGAAGAATAGACGCGGAGATGGGGACAGGGCCTCTTCCCAACCCCTTCCGTCAAAGCGCGATGACAATGCATATCTAAACTAGCCCCTCCCCTCCAGGGGAGGGGTTGGGGTGGGGCCTCTCAACAGGCGGAGCGCTTGGGAATACGCCCCACCCCCGTCCCCTACCCATCAGGGGAGGGGCTTGACGCTCCATTGACCCGCTTCCGTCAACGGCATCGTGTCGCCCCACGCCTCGCCGGCGACCGGCGCGGCCCCTGCGGCATCCAGTGCGACGGCGACGCGGACATGCGTGTCGGTCAGGGACAGGCCGATCGCGGGATCGAAGCCGATCCAGCCGATCTCCTCGACATGCGCCTCCGCCCAGCAATGCGGGCGCGCCGCCTCCGCATCCGCCTGCGCCACGAAGCCCGATACGAACCGCGCCGGTATCCCGAGCGACCGCGCGCCGGTGCAGAACAGATGCGCCAGGTCACACGGCCCGGCCTCCTCCGAACCCAGCAGTCCAGCCGCCGCCTGGCCGTCGTTGGCGAAACGGCGATGGATCGTCACGTTCAGGGCGTGCAGCATCGCCAGCGGACCATAGCAGTCGCGGACCGCCTCGCCCACGAAGGCGACGATCGCCTCGGTCGCGGCGGTGGCGGCCGTGCCGCGCAAATAGAGTGCGGGCGGCAACGTCTCGTTGGTACCGCGAACGATGCCATGCCCGTCGCTGGTCAGGACGTCGCCGGTGACGGTGATCGTCACGGCGTCCACCCGCTCCTCGACATACAACATCGTCACCGCATTGCCGAACCCGTCGCGGCCCGAGCGCATCCGCGCGTCGCAATCGACATCGATCCGCCAATGCGCGACCGTCTGGTCATCGCTATTGTCGGGCGTCAGCCGCAGCATCTGGACCACGGCCCTGCCCCGCAGCGTCGGCCGGTGGACGATCTGGTGCTCGATGGCGATGCGCATCAGGCGAACTTGAACTGGCGGCCGATCGCGCCGTGCAGCTGGGCATTCTCCAGAATGAAGGCTTCGAGATATTGGTGGAGCCCGCCCGCGATCACATCGCCCGAGCGGGTCTTGCTCATCCGGTTCGCACGCACTCTCGCCATTCGATCCGCCTCCCCATGCTGCCCCGTTCGCCGGGCAAGCTGCCCCAGCACGTCCACCGTTTCCTCGACCGACGCCGCCAGGCTGCGCGGCAGTTCGGCACGCGCGATCAGCAAGTCGATGACGTTCGAGGGCTTCAGCCCGTCCGAATAGAGCCAGCGATAGGCGGTGACGGCGGAAACGGTCTGGAGGATCGTCGTCCACTGGTCGCGATCGACGACGCCGCCGATCCGCTCGCCCGCCGGCAGCAGAATGTGATATTTCACGTCGAGCAGCCGTGCGGTATTGTCCGCGCGCTCCACCGCCTGGCCCAGCCGGATGAACCATGTCGTCTGGTTGCGCAGCATGCGGTGGACCGCGCCCTCGAAACCGCGCGTCTCGTTCTTCACCGCCTCGACCAGGCTCAGCACCGCAGGCGGATCGTCGGCGGCGGGCCGCGCCTCGAAATGCAGCCAGGCGCGGTTGATCGCGCTCCATGCCTCGCGGGTCAGCGCGGTGCGCACCGCGCGCGCATTGGTGCGCGCCATGTCGATGCAGCGGACGATCGAGCCGGGGTGACAGGTCTCGACGGTCAGGAAGCGCGCGACCTCGCGCCGCCGCAACTCGCGCCCGCCCTCGGCAAAGGCGCTGGCGGTATCGGTGACGGTCAGCGCCGATCCCCAAGCGGCCAGCCCGGCCGAACGCGGCGACAGGACATCCAGCCGCACCGTCGCCTCGACCAGCCGGGCGATGAAATCCGCCCGTTCGAAATAGCGCCCCAGCCAGTAGAGCGAGGACGCGGTCCGCGACAGCATCAGCGGTCCCCCTGCATCTGGATTTGCGACATCTGGGTCTGGGTCTGCACCCAATTGTCCGGCTCGGGCGGCATCAGGACGAAGCTGTCCTTGGTGCCCCCGCCCTGGCTGGAATTGACGACCAGCGAGCCCTCGCGCAGCGCGACGCGGGTCAGGCCGCCCGGCGTCACCTCCACCCCGTTGCTGCCCGTCAGGACGAAGGGGCGGAAATCGACATGGCGCGGCGCGACTCCGCTCTCGACCAGCGTCGGCACGGTCGACAGCGCCAGCGTCGGCTGCGCGATATAGCGATGCGGCTCGGCAATGAGCGCGGCGCGGAAATGCTCGATCTGCGCCTTGGTCGCGGTGGGACCGACCAGCATGCCATAGCCGCCCGATCCGTCGACCAGCTTGACCACCAGCTCGCTCAGATGGTCGAGGACATAAGCCAGCGATTCCGGCTCGCGACAGCGCCAGGTGTCGACATTCTTCAGCTTGGGCTCGGCACCCGAATAATAGCGAACGATGTCGGGCATATAGCTGTAGATCGCCTTGTCGTCGGCGATGCCATTGCCCGGCGCGTTGAGGATGGCGACATTGCCCGCCGCATAGGCCGCGATCAGCCCCGGCACACCCAGCATCGAATCGGGGCGGAAGACCAGCGGATCGAGAAAGTCGTCATCGACGCGGCGATAGATGACATCGACCTTCACCCGCCCCGCGATGGTGCGCATCCAGACGATGTCGTCATCGACGACGAGGTCGGCCGCCTCGACCAGCTCGACCCCCATCGAATCCGCCAGGAAACTATGTTCGTAATAAGCCGAATTGTAATGACCCGGGGTCAGCACGACGCAGGTCGGCTCGCCCACGCCATGCGGCGCGACCGATTTCATCGTGGCGAGCAACCGGTCGGGATAGCTGTCGACGGCGGCCACCCGGAACTGGCGGAACAGCTCGGGGCACAGCCGCAGCATCGCCTCGCGATTCTCCAGCATATAGCTGACGCCCGAGGGGGTGCGGGCATTGTCCTCCAGCACGAAGAAATCGTCCGGCCCGGTGCGGACCAGGTCGATGCCGCAGATATGCGCCCAGACGCCGTGCGGCGGGCGCATCCCTGCGATCTCGGGGCGGAACTGCGGATTGCCGAAGATCAGGTCGGGCGGCAGGATGCCGTCGCGCAGGATCTTCCGCTCGCCGTAAATGTCGTCGAGAAAGGCGTTGATCGCCTCGACCCGCTGTACCAGCCCCTCGGACAGGCGCGCCCATTCGTCATGCAGGAAGACGCGCGGCACGATGTCGAACGGGATGATCCGCTCGGCCGCGTCGCTCTCGCCATAGACCGCGAAGGTGATGCCCAGCTGGCGGAAGGTCGCCTCGGCCGATTGCTGGCGGCGGCGTAGTTCGGTGTCCGGTGTGTGATCGAGCCAGCGTTGCAAGGCGGCCAGTTCGGGGCGCGGCGCCGCAGCGTCCAGCCCCCCCATGATTTCGTCGAACGCGGCGATAGTCCCCATCCGGTTGTTACGCTCCCCCTGTCGGCCGGGTTCCATGCTGCACCGCATGATGGGGGTGCACAAGGGGGCGGCAAAGAATTCCTCCCCTGCAAGGGGGAGTGTTTACTTTGGACTCTGCAATCGCTTTCTGGCGAGGAAGATGTCGAGGGTAACTTCAAGCATGTGCTGGGTC
>NZ_JBNNOB010000095.1:0-15096 GCF_050274375.1 Sphingomonas sp. NPDC019816 | reverse complement strand
GCGTCACTCCGCGCTCGACTACATCAGCCCCGCGCAGTTCGAACGAACCGCGTCACGCTGAGCAAATGCCTCTCCACTTAAGCGGGGCAAGTCCAATTGACGGCCTGGATGGATCAGAAGTTCGCAGGGAATGGGCGCCGCGGCTCAAGACCGTCGTCATCAAACGCATGGTGCAGGAAGTGACCGATGTCATGCGCCGTCGTGAACAGATATTCGAGGATCGCTACGATCTTAGAGGGTAATCTACCAACAGCCTTAATCTGTCTGCGATAGCACTAAGGCGAATATTTGAATGCGACTTGGATGGCCCGACCGTCCGCGAAAGCACTAAGAGGCTTAGTGTCCGCGATAGCACTAAATGGCGGCCATTTGTCCCCGAAAGCACTAAAATAAGTCTGCAAAATCACTGCGTTCGTCTGTGAAAGCACGAATCCTCGCGCTCGCAGAATCGTTGTCGCCCGGTAACAGTGGCGCTGCGAATCTGCGTCAGTGCGATTCTGCCCGATTTGGTTCGAGCTGCGCTGACCGGAGAGCCCGGTCGCGCCCGCACTCGCGCCCGACGCTCTTCAATCACAGTGCGATGGAGTTGCCGTGACGACATGAAAAACCCGGCACGAGGCCGGGCTTTTCGGGGATGAGATAAACTCACTGTAGCAAGGACGGTTTAGCCCAGTTCCCCGATCCAGACAAGTTCGAAGCGCGTTTCGCGCAGCGGATAGTCATGTCCGAACGGCATCCCGATAGGGAGTGCCGAATGGGGGAGCTTGCGCCCTTCAAACCGAGCGGTCTGCGCCGCTACGGTCAATTCAACGCCATCGTCGAGAAGATCGCCAAGGGCTTCGAGGGGCAGGATGGGGTCTCCCCGTCTCGCCTGCTCAACAAACTCAAACGCGCCGCGCCCTATATGGGCGTACCACGCAATGTGATTGCGTTGATGGACATCCTGGTCGCCTATTCGCGATCGCAGGACTGGGCCCCGGGCCAGATCCCGTGTGTCTGGCCGCGTAACGAAACGCTCTCGCTCAAGCTCGGTGTGAGTGTGCGCCAAGTGCAAAACTATGTGCGTGCCGCAGTCGAGCACGGCCTCCTTACCCCCCGCGACAGCGCCAATGGCCATCGTGGCGGGTTGCGGTCGGCCGACGGCAAAATTCTGTGGGGATATGGTTTCGATCTCAGCCCCCTCGCCGCTCGCGCGCAGGAGTTCGAGGCGATTGCTGCCCAAGGCGAGGCTGAAGACCGCGAAATCGACCGCCTTCGGCGTGTAATTTCTTCGCTGCGTCGACGAGCCCGGATGCTTGCTGAGGCTTGCCTCCATAATGGTTTGGCGGACGTCGATACAGAGCACGAGCTCGAGCTTGTACGCATGGCTGTGTCGCATATTCGCGGCAGCAGGGACATTGATCAGCTTGTGCGATGCGTTGCCTTGCTTACCAAGCGGATTGACGCATTTCAGGCGGACGTGGACGCGGCGTTAGCCGCAGAAAAGCCTGTTGGAGGAGCCAGCACAGCGCCTTTTGAATCTATGGATCCTTCACCCAAGCACGAAGCAGATTTCGTTCACTCTACAACTACAACCCAACTTAAAACTCCTAACGGATTTACGAGTAATGGCTTTCCAGGAAGGAGTAGTGAGGCCTGGGATGTCGCCCATCTCGCGTCAAAGAGCGCGGTCGAGGAGGATCTGGAACGGCATGGTGTGGATCCTGGCTTTGTCGCAAAGGCATGCCCGGAGTTGATCTGGGATCTGGAGCCTGGCCCGAGAGCCTGGGGCCGCCTCACCAGCATCGCTGAGAATCTCGTCGGACAGCATGCGATCAGTCTTCATGCTTGGCGGGAAGCTTGCCGAATCATGGGGCAGCATGGAGCCGCCGCAGCCGTCATCGCGACCGTTTATAAATCGATGAGCGGCGAGGTTCGGCGGCCCGGTGCCTATCTGCGTGGGATGAGCGACAAGGCGCTTTCCGGCGCATTGCACCTCGGGAAGACCTATCATGGCCTTCGCGAAGCATCCTCGCAATTCGCGTGATGAATTATGTGTAACCTATTGAAACTGAAGATCTGTTCTCTTTCGTCCCTTCCGGTTTATCGGCTGCTCGGCCGCAAATCGTCCCCGAAAGCACGAAGCGGGACTGGTCCATGGCTCAAAGCGTCCGCGAAAGCACTAAGCGGGTCCCGCCGCGATTCCACCTGGCGCGTCGAAACCGCCAGATCGTCCGTGAAAGCACTAGTAGTTTTCGGTGATGCCTGACTTTTTACATGGGAGACTCGGCGCTATCACTCGGCAGGCCGTGTTTTTGGGGACGCTTGGCTGGGGGTAAATTGGGCAATTCTAGTGCTTTCGCGGACGTTTCCACCCGCAGGTGCTAGGCGTGGCGCTGACAAACCGGTAGAAATGGAGCCCACGGAGGACTCCCGACAAATGGCTCAGGTACGCAACAACGTCGAACAGCAGGGGGTCTTGCCGCTGGACTGTCCGTTGAGAGGCGAAATCCGGGGTGAACGATCCATCATGGATTTCCCCTTCTTCGCTCTCGAGAAGAAAACTCAGCTCGACGAGATCGAACATAGCGTCGGCAGTACCTCCATCAAGATCCGTGCCGGCGGCGGCGGTATCGCCACCATGTATGACAAGGAAATCCTGCTCTACGGAGCCTCGCTCATCTGCGAGCGCATGCGCCGCGGTGAAGAGGTGACGCAGGAGATTGTGTTCACAGCCCATGATTTTTTCCGGGCAACCGGTACGCGCAACCCCGGCAAGCGCAATTACGACCGTTTCAATGAAGCGCTCTCGCGGCTGCAGGGCACCCAGATACAGACGAACCTGAAAACGGGCGGGCAGATTCACCGTGGCTGGTTCTCCTGGGTCGAAAATGCGCAAGCCGTTTACGACGATGGTTCGGCAAGCGGGATCGAGCGCCTGCGCGCGGTCAAGCTGCGCCTGTGCGATTTTCTCTTCCGCGCCATTCAGCGGGATCAGCAGATCTACAGCTACCATCACGACTATTTCCGGCTCGGCCTGATCGAACGGCGCATCTACGAGATCGCGCGCTCCCATTGTGATGAAGGCCCGTATGCGGTTCCACTGGACGAGCTTTACGCCGCCGTTGGCACGCGCACCGCGATCCGCAAGTTCAAGGCCCAGCTGATGGAAATGGAGGAGCAGAACGCCCTCCCCCAATATACCGTGACTGTCCGCGAAAACATGGATGGGACCAGTAAGCGCGCGAAGGCATCGGAGACCATCGTTACCTTAGCGGAACGTCCGCGTGATCCGGTGGCCATTCTGCCTTCGGTTTACACCGCAATCGCTGCCTGATCAGAACCGGGAAACAGACGGGCTGCGGCCAAGTCTGACGGATTGAGCCCCCTCCCCTATCAGCGTTGTTCGGCGCTGTGCACCGGTAAGCCTTGTCCAGTTGGAGAGGATGGTCGCGACATAGTCGAGCGTCTCGGGGAATGGCGGAACCTGACGGTTTCGCACCCGGCCCGGCCCTGCATTATAGGCAGCCAAAGCGAGGTGATACGCGCCGAACCGGTCGAGCTGCTGGCGCAGATAGGCTGCCCCGCCACGCAAATTCTCTTCGATATTGTAGCGATTCACCCCGAGCCCTGTGGCCGTCCCCGGCATGAGCTGGGTAAGGCCAAAGGCTTGTTTGGGAGAAAACACCGCGGCATCGTAACGGCTCTCTTGAATGATCATTGCGTCGAAGAGGCTGACCGGGATCCCGTAAGCGCAGGCGATCTGGCTCATGAGCGCAAAGTAGCTTTGGCGCCGAAGCTCTTCTGCAGGGCGCAGCAGTCCGCTTGGCTGATAGGACGCGCCTCCACAACCAAGCGTGTATCGCAGCGCTGCGCTCTGAGGGCTATCTTGCCCGAGCATCCAGGGCGGAACCGCGATCGAGGTGGATGGTGGGACTGTGATCGGCAGTGATTGCCGTTCTCCTGCTGACGGATCTTCTTGCTCCGGAAATGCGCGCTCCATCTGAAATTCGACCCATTGCCGGCTGAGGTCATGAACCCGAAAGGCGCCTCTGCCCCTGTCTGGCTCATTTTGCGCTCCGCTCCCCTGCCCTTCCGGGGTCGACGGGAATGTGATGACGGTCCTTCGCGTGTAAGGACGGGCTTCCTGGGCATCTGACGCAATGGGGAAAGCGGATAGGGTGATCATGCCGGCTAGCTGCATGAGGAACAGTGAGCGCATCTAACTCCCCTTTTTTGGAAACTTGGCAAAGTGGACCCCAGCCTCATTTTGCTTGTCAATCGATCTGCGCTCTTCGAGCATTTTCCGGTTGAGCATGGAGCGTTCGCGATGTGGCTGGTGGATCGTGATTCAGATGGCCTGTCCGGGGAGCGGATTGCCCTCCCCTCCCCGCTTCGAACGGCCCTGGTGCGCTGGTATATCGGGATTGGAGATAGGGGCGACGAAGAGGCAGGTATCCTGCTGGTCCAGCAAGCCCGCGTCGGTGGCAAGTGGATCGGATGCGACTGTCTGGGCGAGGATGCCCCACCCCCGATCCTCACCCCTGCATTCTTGTCGGAAGCGGAAACCTTTTATCTTCGCCGTCTTACGGGGGCGTCCCGGCCAGTCCATCGATTGGACTGTCCCTTTTTTCGTGACCAGGCGACCAATCGATTGTCGGAGGTCGGGCATCCTCAATCCGCTAGCGTTCCAGCCCCAGCCTATTTCGAGGTTCTAAGGCCTGCGCCGGAGAAGCTGGCGCAGGCGCCGGATCACGCCGCGACGGATGATCGATCGCGTCAAGGCTCGGTGCCTCGTCTGGCCCGACTATTGTGGAGGCTGCTCGATCTGGCTGGTCGCCATAGGTTTGGCAGCGAGCCGGGTTCCATCACGCACGAGTTCTCCTCGCTCTGGCGGGTGGCTGGCAAGATTGAGGTGGCGCCAGGGATCGGGCTCGATCAGGTGATGTGGACCCATGGCCAGGCGCTTCACAGTCGCCGGGCCTATGCCACATTGCGGGCGTTATCTGGTCGCTGGCCCAGAGGCCACGCGGCGCAAGGGTTCCTCTTCCTCTTCGCGACGGAGTTCAAGGGGCATGAGGTGTTTGCCGCCGGGGCCGAGCCGATCAGGATCGCTAATCGTGTTCAGTCGCCGTCCCTGCGAAACACGCCGGTTAAAGGACCCTATCTGGTGATCGTCGTGATTGGCGAATATCCGGAACGGCGAGGCTTTGTCCCGTTGCGCGCCTATGCGCAGCCGATCCTTTCTGGGCACAGGTTTGTTCCGGTCGAGAGTGAGCAAGAAAGGTCCGTTCTGCATCGCCTTTTGGCCTACCAACGATCGCTGCTGCGACGCCGGGTCCAACTTCTTCTCGAGCGGCCCATCTTCGACCGCCTGACCCCGTTGGGCGCTTGTCGGCCCGATATCTGGTTGGAGGCGCGGTCCCTTGCGACCGGTGAGGTTTTTGAGGCTGGCGTGGATTGTTCGGCGATCTATCCCAATGCGGCCATGAACGCTGATCGGCAGAAGCAACTGGAGCAGTTTGGGCGCGTGATTCCGGTTGGTGCCGACGATGTCGAAGGTTCTGGGCTGGTAATAGCCTTGGATGAGATCGTTCGGCTTTTGTAAGCCCCCTCCCCTCCGTTTCCGTTCCATCCAGTTGACCGAGCCCAACGCTCTTGTTTCGCGGTTGTGGGACCGATGGTTGCTACTTAATGGCGATGTCAGGTGTTGATTTGATATTGTTTTTGGCTACCTAAAATTCGAGTGGGCCGTGCAATTCGCATCCCATCATTGCCAGTGATGCAGCCGACGGCTATATTGTAGCTGTCTAAAATGTAGCGCATAAATAGGCGATAGGTGTCGGGTAGCTTTATTGTGGCTGCGCGCATGCTTCTAGGAGGCTTGTGGAAAGCTTTAGAGCTGCAACCCGGCGGCAGTCTTGCGGCTGCAATCTGGGCGGCGTAAAGATAGCAGAAAGGCGCATTGTTGCTGCGGAGCGGGTTGATTATGGCTTGCGCCTGCCTGTCTTGCGGCTATAACGCAGCGAGAAACTGGCAATCTGCTAGATAGGCCCAGCCTATTTGGTGCCTGTTCGATAGGCCGTTTGCAGCCACAGAGTCGCAATTTCGTTGCTATCAAAAGGCTGTCTGCGGTCTACTCGATCGCTATCGGAAAGGTAGAATGAAGCTATGGCCGTTGTAGCGTTCGTGTCGCCAAAAGGTGGCGTCGGCAAGACCACCGCAGCACTGCTCCTTGCTGGCGAGATCGCAGATCAGGGTGGCAAGGTGCGCATCATCGATGCCGACCCCAATCAGCCGCTGCAGGCATGGTCCGAAATGCCCGGACGACCAGACAACATCAGTGTCGTGTCCTGCCGCAGCGAGAATGATATCGGTGATCTGATCGAAGAGGGGGAAGACGAGGCGAACTTCGTTCTTGTCGATCTTGAAGGCGCAGCGACTGCCACGGTCACCTTCGCGATCGGTATGGCAGATCTCGTGATCATTCCCTGCAAGGGCTCGCATCTCGATGCCCAACAAGCCGCGCGCGCCATTCTGCTGGTACGCGGCGCTGCGCGCAGTTCGAGGCGCACGATCGACCACGCGATCCTTTTTACCCAGATCCCGCCAGCTCTGCGCTCGCTCAACTATAGCGATATCGAGGCCCAGTTCGCCGATAACGAAGTGCCGGTCCTGCCGGTCCCGGTCTTTAACCGTGAAGCTTACCGGACGATGTTCTCGACCGGCGGCACGCTCCACACGCTCGATGTGAAGGGCGTTGGAAACATCAAGGCGGCCAAGGAGAACTCGGCTGCCTATGCAGCGGCCGTTATCGAACGGCTGCGTCAGCAGAATGCCGAGGAGAAGGCCGCATGAGCGAACGAGCCAAGCTCAGCTTCGATGATATCGCGAAGCCCAAGAAGCGCGAGAAGCCCGATCTCGCACTCTTGCGCCAGTTGAGCGAAGATCATGGGTTCCCGTCACGCGATCCTGCCTCGGTGCGGGATGATGGAGAAGGGGAGGGGGCTTCAGTTCAGGCCGATGTGCCCCCGCCGGCATCCGATACAACCGTAACGCCGCCCGCCCCGGCAACACCGGTCGCCGTCGTGGCTGTTGATCCTGCGGGCTTTCGGCGTCGTGGACGCCCGCCAAGTGACCGCCTCTATCCCATGAACATCAAAGTCAGCCAGGACGTCGCCAACAAGCTCTACGAACTGCGCGACGCCAGGCCACGCCAGACCTTTGCCGATGTCCTGGAGATGCTGCTCGACGTCTATGAACAGCATGGCGGCGATCAGGGGCAGTAAGAAAGGGGAGGGGGGCCGCGCATCGTGAAGGAGACTTTGCGATGCCCATTACCGCTCTTCGTCCCAGCCAGGCCCTTGTCGACATAGTTGGAGCCTTGGGCGGCCAATGGCACGGCTACGTCGCCATGTGCCAATGTCCTGCTCACGCCGATACGACGCCAAGCCTCTCACTCCGCCAAGGACACCGAGGCCTTCTGGTCACCTGCTTTGCCGGGTGTGAGCCCTCTGATATCCTGCGTGAGCTCCGCAGGATTCCTGCAGGAGAGCGCTTCGATCGCCCGCGTGCGTTGATTTCAACAGGGACCGCGAATGTCGAACGCCTGTGGGAGAGGGCTTCGCCTGTCGACCAGGGACTACCCGCTCGGTATCTAGCGCAGCGCCACCTCGGCAGACCGAACGATCTTCGCTATCTTGCCCGGTGCCCGTTAGGGCCACGCCCTTCGACCGTCTATCGGCCTGCTCTGCTCGTCGCTGTTCGAGAGAGAAATGCCCTGGTGGCCTTGCAGCGCATTTTCCTCGATCCACAAACCGCCCGGCGCCAGGAAAAACTCATGCTCGGGCGCCCTGGAAATGGCGCATGGCACGGGGAGCGGCCTGATCATGAGCTGGCGATCGCCGAGGGCTTTGAAACCGCAGTAGCGTTCCAACGCCTCCACCGCGTTCCGACATGGAGCGCGCTAGGTGCCCGTCGGATGCATCAGCTCGCGATACCGCCGGGTATTCGAACTCTGATCCTCGCCGAGGACAACGATGCAGAGGGGCGGCGTGCTTCTGCTCGGGCGATCGAGGTGTACAGTCAGCCAGGGATCACGATCTGCCGGCAGCCGCCTCCGCAACGTGTGAAGGACTGGGCTCAGCTCCTCGAGATCGAGGAAAGCCGATGAGACGCTGGCTGTCTCATACCTTGAAATGGGCGCGAGCCTCATGATATAAGTGCTATAGAAACGCAAAAGCCTATCAATTGTAGGATTCGCCATGGTAGCCGCTACGTCAGTTCCGAATGAAACCGAGCAGGTGCGCGGTGGTGCGCGGCGCGCGCGCCGGATCTACGCGTCAGGAAACATTGCCGTCGAGGCAGCCAATGTCGGCTCGATTGCGCTCGATATCCTCATCCGGCCCATCGAGGCCGACGTAAAGATCCTGCGGCGCCAGCTCGCGGCGACCTCGCGTGCCTCGAAAGCCGGGGGAGACGGAGATGGCACGACGAAGGCAGTCAATGAAGCCCTCCGCAATGCAGCCGTGGAGGTCTTCAGTCGTAGCTTCTCTCAGGAGATTGAAGAAGTCGTAGGAGCCTATCGCGTGATGCTACGGGAGAGCCTTGCCACGGGGCAGGACCCCAAATTGCAGGCTGCTCTCAATCGGGCGCGGATCCAGGAGAAGATCCTAGCGAGCACATCGATGGTCGACCAAGCGGAAGCATGCGAACTGCTCGGGCTGTCGGCCACGAACCCGTCCGCGACCATGAAGCGCCGTGAGGACAAGAAGGAGCTGCTGCGCTTTTCGATCGAGGGACGTGCTGCGTATCCGCTCTTTCAGTTCGATGTCGAAGGACGCCGGCTATACCCGCAGATCGCCCAGCTGATCGCTCGCAAGCCTGAGGGCTGGAGCGACTTCAGGCTCCTCCACTGGCTCACCCGCCCGCATCTCGACTTTGACGCGAGCCCTGCCGAGGCGCTGGCACTTGATGGGGAGGCGGTGGTCGCGGCCTTCGAAAGGGAGATCGAGCCGGTGGTGCACGGCTGATGACGTTTGCCATTACCATTCCTGAACCAGCTACTATGCGGGTCGGGAAGGAAGACTATGTCGCTTTGCCCGTCGGCACCGAGCTTCACCGCATTCATCCCAATGCGTTCGGTTCGACCCAGTTCAACAATACCGATCGGGGGAATGCCCGTTTCTCGCCGATCCGAGCCGATACAGGGGCGCTCATCCCGACAATCTATGGCGCGCAGACCTTCGGCTGCGCGGTCTGCGAGGTGATTCTGCGCTCTCCCGATGTGCCGCTGATTGATCCTGCGACAGGCCTGCCACCCTTCCAGATCGTCTACCCGGCAGATTTTCGCGATTGCAGCCATAGTGTGATCCGCATCGACATTGAGCTCAATCTCGTCAGCCTCACCATTGCCGGCCAGCGAAAGATCGGTGTGGATGGGAACGCTCTGCTTGCAGGTCCGCGAAGCACCTATCCCACGACACGGGCGTGGGCCGAGAAAATCCACACGCAATGCCCAGGCGCTCATGGGATATACTATAGTTCCTACCAGTACGGACCGGATTATGCCGTGGTCCTGTTCGAGGACCGGCTGCCCGCAGGGGCCCTTTCTCACATCTCGAGCCGCCTCGTCCCGGAGAGCCCATGCCATGACGACATTCGGACTTTGGCGGGGAGTCTGTCGATCGAATATGAGGACGTCTGACGCGCTCGACGCCCGGTTTTCGCGCCAGATACCCCGATCCTGACCGTTCGCGCGTCAAAAAGGGAAGGGGGGTCGAAGGGGTAAGGTCGCCGAAGGAGCGGCCGAACCGGAGACTTCGACATGACCCATCTCACCGCGGCATCGCCAGATGCCGAGGGCGCAGCCGTGCGCAGCATTCTTGAGCATTTTTCAGCGCAAACAAGCATAACCCGGGCCCAGATAAATGCCGCCATGTCCGCTGGCTTCGGTGGCACCGACGCCGACGGCCGCTGGACCCAACGGGAGAGCTTCGAACTCCTCGAGCTCGCGCTGGTGACGCACTTGCGCGGGCAGCAATGTCCGCCGTCGAGCGAGAGTCTGCTGTCCGCGATAGCACTAGCGGCGCGGATGCCGACGCACACGGTCAGAAGCGAGACCCAGGTCGAATGGCAACAATTCTCGACCCCGGTCGACCTGGCGACGCTCGCGACCTGGCTCGCTTCCCCGCAACCCACCGATGTCGTGCTTGAGCCCAGTGCCGGTAACGGTCTGCTCGCGGCGCAATTGGGGACGGTCTCAGCACTGCACCTCAACGAGATCGATCCCGACCGCCGCCGCAGGTTGGTCCGGGCCTTTCCCGACGCTGTCGTGACCGGTGTCGATGGCGCATCTATCGCGTCTCTTCCTGGCGGAGCGCCGCGACCGACACTGATCATGATGAACCCGCCATTTTCGCGTTCGCTGGGGCGGGGCGCGGACGATTACGCGGCTGTCAGGCATCTTCAGGCAGCGTTGCGCCATCTTTTACCAGGCGGGCGCATTGTTGCCATCATGCCGGACTGGTTTGGACCATCTGCGCGCATGCGGGACCTTTTCGAGACAACGCTGCGGGATGTCACCATCCGCACATCGCTGCGTCTCGAGCGATGCTACACGCGCCATGGCACCTCGATCACGGTCCGGTTGTTCGTGATCGACAAGGTCGCCGGCGGCAGCGTCCCACAGACACTACAGCGTTCGGACGTGCAGGATTTGCTCGATCTTGTTCCGGCCCCACGCTGCACAGTGACGGAACAGGTGGCGGCAAAACCGGCCAAGGGTGGTCGAGGCATATCTCTCTTTCGAGCGGCGCGTAGCAGCCGGCCAGCGGCACCTCGACCCTTCTACGCACCAACGCGAAACGACGTTCTCCCGATCGCCTATACGGTGCTGGAGGCGCCAGCCCCTCTGGCCGAGCAGGCGGGGGTCTATCTTCCCTACCGGCCAAGCCGCATCGCTTTCGGAAATGCGGGCGAGCATCCCACCGCTCTGGTCGAATCTGTGGCTATGGGGTCGATACCGGCCCCGCGCCCGCGGCACGTTCCGCGCCTGCCCGAACGAACCGTCTCAGAGCGGCTCCTCTCATCCTCTCAGCTGGAGACCGTCATCTATGCAGGTGATGCCTGGGCGCAAATGCTGCCGGGATGCTTCCTTCCGGCCAAGGAAGGTGTCGGGCTGGAGGTGTCCGATGATGGCCGTCCGTACCGCAAGGGTTTTTATCTGGGAGATGGCACTGGTGCGGGGAAGGGGCGCCAGATCGCTGCCTGCATACTCGACAATTGGCTCGCAGGTCGCCGAAGGCACATCTGGGTCACCAAGAATGAGCCGCTTCTGGAGGATGCCCGACGGGACTGGACGGCACTCGGTGGCCTGGCCGCCGACATCCAGCCACTGACGGCGTGGAAGATCGACGAACCGGTCCGGCTCGATCAGGGCGTTATCTTCGTGACATATCCGACCCTGCGTTCAGCACGCAGCGAGAACAGCCGATTGCAGCAGCTACTCGATTGGGCCGGCGAGGCCTTCGACGGGGTCATCGCCTTTGATGAGGCGCACGAAATGGGCGGCGTGGCCGGAGGAGAGGGGGCCCTTGGTGCGAAGAAAGGCTCGCAGCAGGGCATCTGCGGTGTCCTCCTTCAGAACAACCTTCCCGGCGCACGCATACTCTACGCATCGGCAACCGGCGCATCTGACATCAACAATCTCGCTTATGCCGTGCGACTGGGGCTTTGGGGACCTGAGACGGCCTTTCCCGATCGCGAGCAGTTCATCAGTGGTATCCGAAAGGGAGGGATTGCCGCGATGGAGCTGGTTGCCCGCGACCTGAAGGCAACCGGGCTTTACACCGCAAGAGCCCTCAGTTTCGCCGGAGTGGAATATGACATTCTGCGTCATAGCCTGACGCCGGAGCAGACGGCGATCTACGGCCTCTACGCCGAGGCCTGGGCGATCATCCATCAGAACATGGAGCGGGCACTGGAGTTGACCGCGGTCGTCGACGGCATCGAGAACGCGACCCTCAACAGCGGTGCCAAGGCCGCGGCCCGGTCACGGCTTGAATCCACCAAACAGAGATTTTTCGGGCAGGTTCTGCTCAGCATGAAGCTTCCCACCGTCATCGCAGCGGTGGAAAGGCACCTTGCTGAAGGGGCCTCGGTGGTCCTGCAGCTGGTCACGACCGCCGAATCCATTCTCGATCGCCGGCTCGGCGACCTTAGCCCGGATGAGCGCGCTGACCTCGAAGTGGACCTGTCGCCCAGGGAATATGTGATAGACTATCTCGAGCGCGCATTTCCGACGCGGCAGATGCGCGTCTTTACGGACGATACGGGCACGGCGCGCTCGCTTCCGATGGTCGGCGACGACGGACAGCCCATCTACAATCCCGAAGCCGAAGCAGCGCGCGACCAGCTGATCGAGAAGCTCTGCGCCATGCCGGCGATCATGTCGGCGCTCGACGCGCTCATCGAGCATTTCGGCACAGATGCCGTGGCAGAAGTCACAGGGCGCACCAAGCGCCTCGTGCCGATCGCTGGCGGGCGGCAGAAGCTGGAATCCCGCTCGGTACGCACGAGCCAGGCAGAGGCATCCGCGTTCATGGAGGGACGCAAGCGCATCCTCATTTTCTCGGATGCAGGCGGGACAGGGCGCTCATATCATGCCTCTCTCGACGCCCAAAATCAGCAACAACGCGTTCACATGCTTCTCGAACCAGGCTGGCGCGCGGACCGGGCGATCCAGGGGCTGGGCCGCACGCACCGCACCCATCAGGCCTGCCCGCCATTGTTTCGCCCTGTCACGACAGACTGCCGCGGGGAACTGCGCTTCACGAGCACAATTGCGCGGCGCCTTGACACGCTGGGGGCGCTTACACGGGGTCAGCGCCAGACCGGTGGGCAGAACCTCTTCGACCCCTCCGACAATCTCGAGAGCGAATATGCCTGCGCCGCCCTTCTTACCTGGTTCGATCTTCTGCACGCCGGGAAACTCACCAGTACCACGCTTGACGACTTTCAAAGCAGAACCGGCCTGGAGCTTTGCAATTCCGATGGTGTGCTCAAGGATGATATGCCGCCAATCCAGCGATGGTTGAACCGGCTCCTCGCGCTGCCGATCGATCTCCAAAACCGCATTTTCGATGAGTTTTTGGCCCTCGTGGAAACCCGGATTGCTGCCGCCCGCGAGGCAGGGACGCTCGACGTTGGGGTCGAGACCATCCTCGTCGACAAAGCGACGGTTCTCGAGGATCGCGTTCTTCGGACGGACCCCTTGAGCGGCGCCACATCGCACCTGCTCACCCTCGAAATCGAACGTCGACGGCATCCGGTTTCGCTCGAACGCATCCTGCGCCTTGCTGCTGACGATCCCACGGCGGCCTTTCTACGCAACAGCCGGTCATCGAAGGTGGCGCTCAGAACCCGCGCACGCTCCGGCATGGGTGATGACGGCATACCCATATCGCGGATCGAATTGCATCGGCCAACGCGCAAAGAATATCTGCGCGAAGCTGATCTTTTCGAAAGCGCCTGGGAGACGGTTGATGAAGAGACGTTCAGCGTGCTTTGGGTTGAAGCGGTCGCGGAAGCTTCAGCGACGGTCGACACCGAGACAATTCGCCTGGCGACCGGTCTTCTGCTGCCGATCTGGTCCGCACTTCCTGCCGATCATCTCGTCGTCAACCGGATCGTCGATGGCGAGGGCGGAACCTGGCTTGGCAGGCTCGTTTTCGACTCCCACGTCGTTGCCCTTTTCAACAAGCTCGGCATCGACCAGGCTGGCGCGCTTCCACCCTCCGATATCGCCAGGTCTGTCCTGTCGGGTGGCAGCGTCGACATTGCTTATCCTTTCCCGGCAACCATCAAGCGTGCGCTCGTCAACGGCAAGTCGCGCGTCGAGCTCGGCGGCGTGCCGCATGAGCAGCTGGCCTGGGTAAAATCGCTCGGATGCTTCACCGAAATCATCCAGTACCGCACCCGCGTCTTTATCCCCGTCGAGCGCGCCGCGCAGATCATTGGCACGCTCTTGCAGCGCGATGGAAGCGCCGACCCTTCGACAGGGCAACGCTAGGACCGGAGGGCCGGGTACGGGATGCGTGTATCGACCGCTGTCCCGTGCCTTCGCCTAATGTCGATCTCTTAAACTACTTCTTTTTGTGCTACGTTGATCGATGGCAATAAAACCGCGAGGACTGAAGCATGAGTGCAGACGAAGCAACCGACGTTTGCGATGTGGTCGTTGCCCGTCCGAATGGTGAATGTCTTTATAAGCTTCATTACACAGCCGATGGAGTGATCGTCTGCACCGTGGTGGGCTTCTGGTCTATCGAAAACGCGGAGGCCTTCCTTCTCGATTACGGTCGCTTCATAAGACAGGTCCGGCATCCGGCCCGCCCGCTTCGAATTCTCGTAGACCTCACCACCTCAAGCGTGATGACGCAAGCGCTCGCGGACCGGTTCGCTGCTGCTCATCGCGAGCTGTTCCGAACCAATGACAAACGGGCCTATGTCGTCGCTACCAGCTTGCAGGGCATGCAGCAGAAGCGGGCGGCAAGCTTTGGGGACACCAGAGTGTTTCCAAACTCCACGGATGCTTACGAATGGCTTGTTGCAGGCGGGGTGGACTGAAGGGGGCTCGCCGGACGCCAACGCCTTATCTGCAAGATGCCCGCGATATGCGTAAGTGATGAGATCGCGCACCAGCTCGACAAGGCCGCTCGTCGGCATGCCGTCGAAGGGATCGCCATGGGCCATGGCATTGCGTCGCTCGTCTAGGGTGGGATGCACCTCGCCGATCAACTGACCAGTTGCTTTGCCACCGCACCGCACGATCATTGGGATAAGGTCGTCTGTCAGCCCGTCTTTCTCGACCATGTGGCGCAGCAATGCCTTGAAGGAATGGCGTGGAGAATTGGCCATCATTGGATCGGCCGATCCCGGTTTGACCTTCCTGGCCGAAATCGGCGGAACGGCTCGGCCATATTGGTCTTTCAACGCCAGCTCGAGCGCAGTGAGGGCTATCTGAGGTGGTGCCGGTTTTCTGGACAGGGTGTTAAGCTACTCCTGACCTGAAGGACTGGTACGGGAATGAAGACGACGAGGAAGCGCTACGGCGCG
>NZ_JBNNOB010000094.1:0-15158 GCF_050274375.1 Sphingomonas sp. NPDC019816 | reverse complement strand
TTTTTTTTTTTTTTTTTTTTTTTTTTTTTTTTTTTTTTTTTTTTTTTTTTTGCGGCATCCGCGCGGCAGGCGTGCCGTCGCGTGCCGAATAGGGGAAGATATGCGCGTGGACGATGTGGGCGTCGTCGATCAGCGCCAGCGTGTCCGCCGCCATCGCGTCATCCTCGGTCGGGAAGCCCGCGATCAGGTCGGCGCCGATCGCGATCCCGGGCCGCGCGGCCAACAAACGCTCGACGATCGCCACCGATTGGGCGCGGCTGTGGCGGCGCTTCATCCGCTTGAGGATCAGGTCGTTGCCCGCCTGAAGCGAGAGGTGGAGGTGCGGCATCACCCGCGCCTCGCCCGTCACCAGTTCGAACAGGCGGTCGTCGATCTCGATCGAGTCGAGCGAGGACAGGCGCAGCCGGGGTAGGGCGGGGACATGGGTCAGGATACGCTCGACCAACTGGCCCAGACTCGGCTGGCCGGGCAGGTCATGACCATAGCTGGTCAGGTCGACGCCGGTCAGCACCACTTCCCGGTGGCCCAGCTCGACCGCGCGGGTGATGCGATCGACCACCAGCCCGGCGGGCACCGAGCGGCTGGGGCCGCGCCCGGTCGGGATGATGCAGAAGGTGCAGGCGTGGTCGCAGCCATTCTGGACCTCGACAAAGGCGCGGGCGTGGCCGGCAAAGGCGCTGGCGAGATGCGGTGCGGTTTCCACCACGCGCGACAGGTCGGCGACCAGCATCGGCTCGGCCGAGGCCCAGCTTTCCGCGCGCAGCTTGTCGGCATTGCCCAGCACGCGCGCGACCTCGGGCATGGCGGCGAAGCTGCCCGGGTCGATCTGCGCGGCGCAGCCCGTGACCACGATCTGCGCATCGGGGCGCGCCTTGGCCGCGCGGCGGATCGCGGCGCGCGTCTGCTTGACCGCTTCGTTGGTCACCGCGCAGCTGTTGACGACGACCATGTCCGCCCGCCCCGCAGCCAGCGCGCGGATCGTTTCGCTTTCGGCGATGTTCAGGCGGCAACCCAAACTGATAATTTCGGGTCCAGGAAGGGACGACATGATCGCCGATCTAGGGATGGATGAACGACGTGTCCACGCGGAGGCGCAGGCGATACGCGACTTCTGGTTCGCGCTGCCGCCCGAAAAGCATTTCGCGAAGGACGATGCGCTGGACCGGGAGATCGCCGATCGGTTCGGCGCGCTGCGCGACCAGGTGCTGGCGACCGGGGCGATCGGCTGGCGCGGCGATCCCGATACGCTGTTGTCGGCGATCCTGCTGCTCGACCAGTTTTCGCGCAATCTGCATCGGGGGTCGGCGCAGGCCTATGCCGCCGATCCGCTGGCGCTGACGCTGTGCCTGTCCGCGATCGATGCGGGGTGGGAGGATCGCTACCCGCCCGAGCGGCTGGTGTTTGTCTACATGCCGCTGATGCATGCCGAGTCGCGCGCGATGCAGGACCTGAGCGTCGCCAAGTTCACCGAACTGGGGCGCGAGGACAATCTGGCCTTCGCGCGGGATCACCGCGACGTCATCCGGCGCTATGGCCGCTATCCCAGCCGCAACGCGGCGCTGGGCCGTGCGTCGACCGCTGCGGAGCGGGACTATCTCAGCCGGCCAGACGCGGGGTGGTAGGAACGGGCGACGGTGACGCGCTGCCCGCCAGCAGCCGCTTCTCGGCCAGGAACTGCCGCACCTGCGCCAAATCCATCAGCGGCCCGTAAAAAGGCCCCTGACCATGGGCGCAACCGATCACCCGCAACCGTTCCTGGGTCGCGGCATCGCGCAGCCCCTTGGCTGCGATCGGCAGGTTCAGAGTGTCGCCCAGCTGTACGATCGCAGTCACGATCTTGGTCAATTCGGGATCGGTCGTCATGCCGCCGATGAAATCCGGGTCGATCCGTACCCGGTCGAACGGCAGCGCGCGCAGGTGCGCCAAGCTGGAATAGCCGCTGCCGAATTCGTCCAGCGCCAGGCCGATCCCCTGGTTCTTCAGGCTGACGACGATCGACTGCGCCAGCGCCATGTTGGCGAACAGCGCGCTCTCGGTGATCCCCACCTCCAATCGGTGGGCGGGGAAACCACATTCGGTCAGCGTCTTGATGATCTTTTGCGCCAGCCAGGCGTCATGGAACTGCGCGGTGGTCAGCGGGAAGGACAGGGTGAGCGCGGGGGACCAGTCGCGCGCGGCCGCCATCGCCTGGCGCATCAGGGCAAGCGACACGTCGCCCGACAGACCCGACGCCTCGGCCACCGGCATGAACCGCTCCGCCGGCATCGCGCCGAGCGTGGCATGTTCCCAATGCGCCGACACCTCGAACCCGGTCAGCCGGGCGGTGCCGAGATCGATCTGGGGCGCGAAACGGGGCTGTATGTCGCCGTGCGCCAAGGCGGCGCGCAGATCGGCGATGATCATGTTGCGCTCGGCCATGGCGGTTTCCATTGCGGGATCGAACCACAGGGGGCGACCGTCGCCGCGCGCCTTCGCCGCGATCAGTGCGAGGTCGGCGCGGCGGATCAGCTGATCGATCGTGGCGCCGGCCCCCTCCACCTGCGCGATTGCGATGGCGGCGCGGGGTGCGAATTCCTGTTCGGCCAGGCGGATCGGCTGGGCGATGCGGATGGCGAGCCGCTCGGCCAGGCGATGAACGCGGTCGCGACCGCGCGGATCGATCGGCAGCAGGCAACCGAAGCAGTCACTCTCGAACCGCGCGACGATCGCCCCGGACGACGCCTCGGACCGCAGGGTCTTGGCGACATGCCGCAACAGCGCATCGCCGGCCTCATGTCCGAAGGACCCGGCGATGGCGCGGAACCGGTCGATGTCGAGCAGCAACAGCGCGACGCTGCGCTTGCGACCGATGGCGGCATCGATCATCGCTTGCCCGGCACGTTGGAAATGGGGGCGGTTGGCCAGTCCGGTCAGCGTATCGACATGATCCGGCGCCTGGGTGGCGCCACTCGGCCCCGCGGGCAGTCGCCAATAGAGCAGCGTCAGTGCGACGGCGGTCAGCGACAACAGGATCTGGGCGACGGATTCGAACCCCAACTCGATCAGCAGGATCGCGACGGCCACCATGAGCGCGCCCCCCGCCAACCCCAGCGCGGATATGCGCGCCGGTACGGACGCTGTGGCGGGGATGTCGGGCGGCCCGTGCATGATGCGAAGGGGTCGCATGTAAGCTATGTACAAGAGGTTAATATCGGGCTCCGCCGCCCTCGACTTGCGCCCGGCCGGGTTTTCCCATAAGAGCGGCCCCAAGTTCCGTTTCGGAATGTGAAAGTGAAGCGCCCAAGGGTGCACGCTGGCCGGCGAGGTTTCGCCCGCCGGCGCTTTTGCGTTTGGCGGTGCGACACGGGTTTTTGGGCCGGACTCTCCGGCTCGGGTTTGACGAGGTGAGGCGATGTTCGACAGCTTGAGCGATCGGCTTGGCGGCGTATTCGACCGCCTTCGCGGCCGTGGCGCGCTGACCGAGGCGGATGTCCGCACCGCGATGCGCGAAGTGCGCGTGGCGCTGCTGGAAGCCGACGTCGCGCTGCCCGTCGCGCGCGATTTCGTCGACACGGTCACCGAACAGGCGATCGGCCAGAACGTCCTGCGTTCGATCACGCCGGGCCAGCAGGTCGTCAAGATCGTCCATGACGCGCTGGTCGCGATGCTGGGCGCGGATGCCAGCGAGCTGCTGCTCGACGTCACGCCGCCCGCCGTCGTGATGATGGTCGGCCTTCAGGGCTCGGGCAAGACCACCACCACCGCCAAGATCGCCAAGCGGCTGTCGAGCGGGGCGATGGGTCGCGAGCGCAAGAAGGTGCTGATGGCGTCGCTCGACGTCAATCGCCCGGCCGCGCAGGAACAGCTGGCGACGCTCGGCACCCAGGTCGAGGTGTCGACCCTGCCGATCATCGCCGGACAGCAGCCGGTCGAGATCGCGCGTCGCGCGCTGCAGGCCGCCAAGCTGCAGGGCTATGACGTCCTGATGCTCGACACCGCCGGGCGCCTGCACGTCGACCAGGCGCTGATGGACGAGATGAAGGCGGTGGCGGAGATCGCCACGCCGCAGGAAATCCTGCTCGTCGTCGACTCGCTGACCGGTCAGGACGCGGTGAACGTCGCGACCAGCTTCTCCGAGCAGGTGCCGCTGACCGGCGTGGTGCTGACCCGTATGGACGGCGATGCGCGCGGTGGTGCGGCGCTGTCGATGCGGGCCGTCACCGGCAAGCCCATCAAGTTCGCCGGTGTCGGCGAAAAGATGGATGCGCTGGAAGCCTTCCACCCGGAGCGTGTCGCGGGCCGAATCCTCGGCATGGGCGACGTCGTCAGCCTCGTCGAGCGCGCCGCCGAGACGATCCAGCAGGAAGATGCCGAGCGCATGGCCATGAAAATGGCCAAGGGTCAGTTCGACCTGAACGACCTGCGCGGCCAGCTGGCCCAGATGCGCCGCATGGGCGGCCTGGGTGCGCTGGCGGGCATGATGCCGGGCATGAAGAAGGCGCAGAATGCGCTCAATGATGCCGGTGGCGACAAGATCCTGCTCCGCATGGACGCGATCATCACCTCGATGACCGTCAAGGAGCGCGCCAAGCCCGAGCTGGTCAACGCCAAGCGCAAGATCCGCATCGCCAAGGGGTCCGGCACCACGGTGCAGGACGTGAACAAGCTCCTGAAGATGCATCAGGAAATGTCCACGGCGATGAAGAAGATCAAGAAGATGGGCGGCATCAAGGGCATGATGTCGATGCTCGGCAAGGGCGGCCTCGGCGGCCTGGGCAATGCGCTGGGCGGTCCGCAGATGGGCGAAATGCTCAACAAGGCGGGCTCGAACGGTCTGCCTGGTGGCGGTCTCGGCGGCATGGGTGGCGGCAAGCTGCCCGACGGGATGCCCAAGCTGCCCCCCGGCTTCGAAAATCTTCTGAAGAAGAAATAACCCCCGCGCCGGACGGAATTGCCGGTAATTTGAACTTTTTACTCCAAGGACTGAAATATGGCTCTCAGCATTCGTCTGTCGCGTGGTGGCTCGAAGAAGCGCCCTTACTACCGCATCGTGGTGGCTGACGCCCGTGCGCCGCGCGACGGCAAGTTCATCGAGAAGATCGGCAACTACAACCCGCTCCTCGCCAAGGACAACGAGCAGCGCGTGCAGCTCGACGCCGAGCGCGCGAAGCACTGGCTGGCCAATGGCGCGCAGCCGACCGACCGCGTCGCCCGCTTCCTGGACGCCGCCGGTGTTCGTGAGCGCGCCGCGCGCAACAACCCGAACAAGGCGAAGCCCGGCGAAAAGGCCACCGAGCGCGCCGAAGAGCGTGCCGAGAAGCTGAAGGCCGCGCAGGAAGCCGCCAACGCTCCGGCCGAAGAAACCGCCGAGGCCTAATGGCTTTCGGCTTTGCGCTGCCTCGGTCGATCGCGATCGGGGCAGTGCAAGGCACCGGATACGGGGTCATGCGTTTCCGCAAGCCAATGGCTTAGGAGATACGCGCATGACCCCGCCGACCGAACCCGATCCCCGGACCGCCCCCGACGACCATGACGACGCGACCAACCAAGGCGTCTCCGCGCCAGACCCCGCCGAAGGCGGAAACGACGCCCCCGACGGGGACGGCGGCTCGCCCAACGGGTGAACCGCGCGTCACGCTGGCGGTGATCGTCGGCGCGCACGGCATTACGGGCGAGGTTCGGCTGAAGGTCTTTGCCGACGATCTGTCGGACTATCGCTCGTTCAATGACGGTGCGCTGACGATGAAGTCGACGCGCGAGGGTTCGAACGGCGTCATTGCGCGCTTCGCCGAAGTCACCGACCGCAATGCCGCCGAGGCGCTGCGCGGGACCGAACTGACGGTAGCGCGCTCTGCTCTGCCTCCATTGGAGGAGGGCGAATATTATCATGCCGATATTATCGGCCTGTCCGCGGTCGCCAGCGACGGCGAGGAACTGGGCCATGTCGCGCTGATCGAGAATTTCGGTGCAGGCGACGTGCTAGAAATCGAGCGTCCCGATGGCCGCCGCTTCATGGTGCCGATGAACGCGCAGGCCGTACCCGAATGGGATCAGGATCGCCTGATCGTGGAGCGCGCCTTCATCGCCTGATCGGGCGTTGCTCGTTCAACAGATTGCGGATCGTCGTCGCGGCGACGCCGGCCTCGCCCATGGCGTGGCTGATCTGGTCCAGCCCCTTCACCACATCTCCGGCGGCGAACAGCCCAGGAACCGAGGTTCGCTGGTGGTCGTCGACCTCCAGGCATCCGCTACGGTCCGCCTTTGCGCCCGCCGATACCGCCAGCTCCGACCGGATGCGTGACCCCATCGCCGGATAGACGCTGTCGAAGCGCAGCCGGCCGTTCGCCGTATCGAGCGCAATCTCATCCCCTTCGATCGCCCAGCCGCCACAGGGGCCGTCGATCCGCGCGACGCCTGCCTCATCCAGCGCCTTGGCGCATGCCGGTTCGAGGTCATGGGTCGCGTCGGGGGCGATCAGCGTCACGTCGCGCGTGAACCCTCGCAGGAACAGCGCCTCGCGCATGCCATGGTTGCTGGTGCCGATGACCCCGACGCGCTTGTCGGTGACTTCATAGCCGTCACAGACCGGGCAATAGCGGATAAGCCCGCGCTCCAGCGCCGGATCATGGACGTCGGGCAGGAGATGTTTGGGGCGGTGATTGACGACGCCCGTTGCCAGCAGGACGGTACGGGTCCGATATTCCGCGTCATCAGTGATGACGCGGAAATGATTCTCCTCGGGCCGGATCGCCGTGACCCGATGCGGCGTGCGGTGCGCACCGTAACGCCGGGCCTGATCATGCATCCGGGCCAGCAGCGCCTTGCCGCTGATCCCCTCAGGGAAGCCGGCATGATTGTGGGTACAGGGGATCATCGCCGCGCGGCTCGATCCGCTGTCGAACATGTGGATGCGCAGGTGATAGCGCGCGAGATAGATGGCCGCCGTCAATCCGGCGGGGCCCGCCCCGATGATGATGCAATCGTCCATGGCGGGGGCAAAGCGTCAGGCGGCGCAACGTTCCTTGGCGTGGCGTGCCGGATGATGTATATACGCGACGTATATACGGAGGCGATATGGGCAAGGACTATCAGGCGAAGGTCTTCCGCTCGGGCAACTCGCTTGCGCTGCGCCTGCCCGCCGCGCTGGGGCTGGCCGAGGGCACCGAGATGACGTTGCGCGAGGAGCAGGGCCGCTATGTGTTCGAGCCCGTCCAGGCGCCTCGCAAGACGATCGACCTGACCGGCATTGCGGGCTCGATGCCGTGGCTGAAGCCGATCGAGCGCGAAGACTTCGAGATGGAGCCTCGCGCGTTGGATTGGGACGGGAAGCTGATCGGCCGTGATTGAGCCGCGCTATCTGCTCGACTCCAATATCTGCATCTATGTCCTTCGCGATGCGGATGGTCGCGCGGCGCAGCGGCTTGCGACGTGCGAACCGGGCAGCGCCGTGGCTTCCGCGATAACCTATGCGGAGATCATGCGTGGGCTAGAGCACCACGGCGCTGAAGCCGTGGCGGCGTTCGACCGCTTTTTCGACAGGGTGTCGATATTGCCGTTCGACCAACGGGCAGCATCCGCTTATGCGGAGATTCCGTTCCGGCGAGGGCGCTTCGATCGTCTGATCGGTGCCCATGCTCTGGCCTCGGGCCTGACGCTGGTGACGAACAACGAAGCCGATTTCGCCGACATCCCCGGCCTGACCATCGAGAACTGGACGCTGTGACCTTCTGCGCGACGATATTGACGCTCTACCCGGAGATGTTCCCCGGACCCCTGGGCCATTCCCTGGCGGGGCGGGCGCTGCGTGAGGATCGCTGGGCGCTGGAGACAGTGCAGATCCGCGACTTCGCCACCGACAAGCATCGCTCGGTCGACGACACGCCTGCGGGTGGCGGGGCGGGCATGGTGTTGCGCGCCGACGTGCTGGCGGCAGCGGTGGATTCAGTCGCCGACGACCGACCCGTTCTGGCGATGACGCCGCGAGGGAAGCCGCTCACCCAGCCGCGCGTCCGCGAGCTGGCGGCGGGGCCGGGGGTCACCGTGCTCTGCGGCCGGTTCGAGGGGTTCGACGAGCGTCTGTTCGAGGCGCGCGGCATCGAACAGGTATCGATCGGCGACTATATCCTGTCGGGTGGCGAGATGGGGGCGCTGGTGCTGCTCGACGCTTGCGTTCGGCTGCTTCCCGGCGTAATGGGCGCGGCTTCCAGTGGAGTCGAGGAAAGCTTCGAAAGCGGCCTTCTCGAATATCCGCAATATACCCGTCCTGCGGAGTGGGAAGGGCGCACGATCCCTGAAGTGCTGCGATCGGGGGATCATGCGAAAATCGCAAAATGGCGTCATGCCAGGGCTTGCGAGGATACACGGTCAAGGCGGCCGGACCTTTGGGAACGTCATGAGGGCGTTCGGGTCGGTCGCCCTCTGGCGCGCGGCGACGATTGAGGAATGAAGTCATGAACGTGATCCAGCAGATCGAAGCTGAACAGATCGCCAAGTTCAACGAGACGAAGAAGATCCCCGAATTCCGCCCTGGCGACACGCTGAAGGTCGGTGTGAAGGTCGTCGAAGGCGAGCGCACCCGCGTCCAGTTCTATGAGGGCGTCTGCATCGCCCGCTCGAACAAGGGCATGGGCTCGTCGTTCACCGTCCGCAAGATCTCCTTCGGTGAGGGCGTGGAGCGCGTCTTCCCGCTCTACTCGCCGAACGTCGACTCGATCGATGTGGTTCGTCGCGGTGCCGTGCGTCGCGCGAAGCTCTATTATCTGCGTGGTCGCACCGGCAAGTCGGCGCGTATCGCCGAGCGCCGCGATCCGCGTCCGGCCAAGGGCACTGCCGCCGCCGAGTAATCGGCGCGGCGGACCGTCCGGCGGTTCGACAGGAAGGGGCGGTGGCACCAGGTGTCGCCGCCCTTTTTCTATTCCAACGCTCCGTTCAGCCTGAGCGAAGTCGAAGGCCAAGGGACGCCCTTCACCACGAGCGTTCGACTGGCGCGTGGATATGGTTGCGGCGTGGCCTTCGACTTCGCCCAGGCTGAACGGAGATTGGGAAACGGGGTGGGTAGGGGCGCTTAACCCCCGAAATTATACAGCCACATTTTCGGCTCGCCCGTCGGCTTGGGCTTGCCGTCGAGCCGTTTGGCCGAACTGATCGCGACGGGCTTCAGGATCATCTGTCCTTTCATCGCATCCAGGCCGCCACCTGACGGCTTGGCCAGAATTTTCTTCACCGTGTCCATCCCGGCCACCACGCGCCCGAAAGCGGCATAGCCGTCATAGCCCGGCCGTGCGTCCATGCCGGGGGTGGGCCCTACCGTAATGAAGAAATTGCCTCCTGCCGAGTTCGGCGACGCGCCGCGTGCCATGGAAATGGTGCCGTCGAGATGCTTGATCCCGGTCTTGGCGGTGGTTTCCAGCGGGAAGGGCGGCAGGATACGGCGCGCGTCGGTGCGGATGCCGCCCTGCACGAAGCCTTCCTTGGGATTCCGCTTGTCACGCGCCGCGCGGTAGAACACCGTGCCGTCGAACCGCCCGTCATCGACATAGGCGAGGAAGTTCTTCGTCGTCGCAGGCGCGCGGCGCGCATCGAGCGCGACGACGATCGGGCCTTCCGAGGTATTGAGTTGCACCCGGACATAGCCGGGGCGGGGGACGTTCTGGTTCGCCGGCGCAGCGGCGGTCAGCAGGGCGAGAAACGGCAACGCATACTTCATGCCGCGCAGCTTATCGCCCCGCGCGGCGAATGTCATTTTCGCAGATCGTTTCCGGCGCCCGGATCACCCGCTCCGCCAGCCGTTCAACGCCGGCACGAACGCCTCGGGCAGGGGCCGGAGCCGTTCGACGAGGATGGGCGCAAGGTCGGGATGGCGGCGGACCTGCTCCATGAACGCCGGCGCCACGCCGGGTATCTTCGCGTCCGGCTGTAGCTCCGTCAACGCTTCCCCGGCATAGGGCGTTGCCGTCAGCATCCCGGCATAGACGCGAGCCGTCGCGGCGACGTCCTGGCTGCACAGGGCCAGTTGCTTGCGCAGCTTCACCGTGGGGTCGATCTTGAAGCGCTTGTCCTGCGGCTCGACTGCGGGATCGAGCGGTATCGCGGCGGCCTTTGCTTCCGTGATGCGGCCCATTTTATGGAGCGCACAGGCGCGGACCCAGGCGAATTGCCGGTCGCTGCCCTTGATCCGGGCATTGCCGCTCAGGATGCCGCCGCCCGGCGCGTCGAAGGCGGCCTGTACCGCATCGATGGCGGCCAGCGCCTCCGCCGGCCGATCGCGTTCCAGCAACACCGCCGCACGGCTCGCCTCCAGATTGAGCTTGACCCGGTCCTTGCCTAGTGGCGGAATGGCGGCATCGAGGATTGCGAGCGCGGCGTCGAAGCGACCTTGTGCGTCCTCGGCCTTGGCAAGCCATTGCGACATCGATGCCCAATGGATCGACCACCATGGGCTGTCCTTCGGTTCGGCATCCCGGGCCGCCCGCATCAGGTCCACCGCTTCGGCAAAATGCCCGCCGGCCAACAGGGCATCGGCCAGCAGGAAGGTCGGACGCAAACGGGGACGGACCACTGAGGCGAGGCCGGTGTCCGCTTGCGCGGTACGGCCTTTGGCAAAGACCATGCGCGCGTCGGCGATCAGGCGGTCACGCAAACCCTCCAGCCCGGACCCCGCCCAGGACAGCAGTTGCGGCCAGGCATGGGCTAGACGCCGATCAGCGAGTGCCGCCAGCGCGTCGTCGATCGTTCGTAATTCGACCAGCTGTCGCGCCGCCGGCGGGCCGACCAGGATCGTAGCGTGCGTCGGGGAAACGGCGCGGAACGTTATGTCGGCGGCCACCATGGTTTCGGCCGTCTGGGGCGGGCCGGCTAAAACGGGCGCCATCGCCAGCGCGAGTGCGATCATCATGGTCGATCCCCCCATAGCCGTGCGGCCAAGCCCCGCCGCATGGCCCAAGGATCGCCCCCAGCGGCCACCAAGGCAAGGGCCTTCGCAGCCATGGTGGTCCCAAAATGCGGAAAGCCGCCGACCCCTCGGTCGACGGCTTTCCCAAGCGCGGAGAAACCGGCCTTATTGGTCGAGGAAGCTGCGCATCTTGCGGCTGCGGCTGGGGTGCTTCAGCTTGCGGAGCGCCTTGGCCTCGATCTGGCGGATGCGTTCACGGGTCACGCTGAACTGCTGGCCGACCTCTTCCAGCGTGTGATCGGTGTTCATGCCGATGCCGAAGCGCATACGCAGCACGCGCTCTTCGCGCGGGGTCAGGCTGGCCAGGACGCGGGTGACCGTTTCCTTCAAATTCGCCTGGATCGCCGCGTCCACCGGGATGACCGCGTTCTTGTCCTCGATGAAGTCGCCCAGATGGCTGTCTTCCTCGTCGCCGATCGGCGTTTCGAGGGAGATCGGCTCCTTGGCGATCTTCATCACCTTGCGCACCTTTTCCAGCGGCATGGAAAGGCGCTCGGCCATCTCCTCCGGGGTCGGCTCGCGGCCCTGCTCGTGCAGGAACTGGCGGCTGGTGCGGACCAGCTTGTTGATCGTCTCGATCATATGGACCGGGATGCGGATGGTCCGCGCCTGATCCGCGATCGAGCGGGTGATCGCCTGACGAATCCACCAGGTCGCATAGGTGCTGAACTTATAGCCGCGACGATATTCGAACTTATCGACCGCCTTCATCAGGCCGATATTGCCCTCCTGGATCAGGTCCAGGAATTGCAGGCCGCGATTGGTGTATTTCTTGGCGATGGAGATGACGAGGCGCAGGTTCGCCTCGACCATTTCCTTCTTGGCGATCCGCGCCTCGCGCTCGCCCTTCTGCACCATGTTCACGATGCGGCGGAATTCGGTCAGCGCCATGCCGGTCTGCTGCGAAATCTCGGCGATCTCGCTGCGGATACGGTCGACGGTCGCGGCTTCGTTGCTGGCGAAATTGCCCCACTTCTTGTCGAGCCCGCGCACGGTATCGAGCCAGTTCTCGTCCAGCTCATGGCCGAGGTAGCGGTCGAGGAAGTCCTTGCGGTTGACCTTGTGCCGCTCGGCCAGGCGCAGCATCTGGCCGCCCAGCGCGGTCAGGCGACGGTTATAGGCATAGAGCTGGTCGACCAGGAATTCGATCTTGGCGTTGTGGAACTGAACGCTCTCGACCTCGGCGGTCAGCTCTTCGCGCAGCTTGTGATATTTGCGCTCGTCTGCCGACGACAGCTCGCCGCCCAGCGCCATCGACTCCAGACGCTGCTGCTGGATCTTCGAGAACTTCTTGTAGATCGCGGTGATGTTGGCGAACTTCTCCAGCGCCTGCGGCTTGAGCGTTTCCTCCATCTGCGCGAGGCTGAGGGTGTTGTCCTCCTCCTCGTCCTCGGCGCGGGGCCCGCGACGCTCGCCGCCCTCGCCATCTTCGTCATCGACCGAGGGTTCCTCGGGCTCTTCCTCTTCCTTGAATTGGGGACCGGCGTTCTTGGCGCTGATCTCGCCATTGTCATCCTCGTCCTCCTCGCCCAGATTTTCCGGGCCGGCGTCCTTGGACAGCATGGCGTCGAGATCCAGGATCTCGCGCAGCTGCATCGTGCCTTCGTTCAGCGCGGTCGACCAGTCGATGATCGCGTTGAAGGTGATCGGGCTTTCGCACAGCCCCAGGATCATCGTGTCGCGACCCGCCTCGATCCGCTTGGCGATGGCGATCTCACCCTCACGGCTCAGCAGTTCGACTGCGCCCATCTCGCGCAGGTACATGCGGACCGGATCGTCGGTGCGATCGACGGTTTCCTTCTTCTTCGCCTCGGGCTGAGGGCCGCCATCGGATTCGCCGTCCGTGGTCTCGGCGTCGTCGGCCTCTTCCTCGGACTCGCCGTCCTCGCCCTGTTCCTCATTCTCGACGATATTGACGCCCATCTCGTTGAGGGCGGCCATGATATCCTCGAGCTGATCGGAGGACATCTGGTCCTGCGGCAGCGCTTCGTTCAGCTGGTCATAGGTAATGTAGCCGCGCTTCTTGGCGCGGGCGATCAACTTCTTGATCGACGCCTCGTTCAGGTCGATCAGCGGCGCATCGCCCGTTTCCGTGGTATCGGTCGTATCCGCCGCCATATTCGCCTTCGCCATCAAATGCCCTCAGGGTTCAATGCCCGGCCTCTTTCACGCACGCTGCCGGTTTGGCAAGCGGGTGAGGGGGCCATGCGTAATTTTCCAGTGTGGGCGTAGGTCGCCCAATATGCCCCGGATATGGGGCGGGAGAGGTGCTGTATCAAGCGGCCTCCCCGGCTTGCTTCTCCGCCAGATCGCGCGCCGCCTCCAGCCAGCGATAGAGCTCGTCGCGCGATTGGGCGTGCGCCGCGTGGCACCGCGTCTGCTCGGCGAAGCGATCCTCGGTCATGTCGGCCTGGAACGCCTGCACCGCGCGTTCGCGGTTCGCGCGCGTCTCGCTTTCCTCCAGCATGACCTCGATGATCTTTTCCAGGTCGCGCACCGCGATGGCCGGATCGCTGGCCTTGCTGAAGAAGCTGAACGCCAGGTCGCGGGTATAGTCGCGCGCGTCGATCGGGTGGACGTCGGTGGTCGCCATGATCTGTTCGATCAGGCTTTCGGCCTCGGCCGCGTCTTTCCGCGACAGATGCGGATCGTTGACCGCCGCGTCGAGCAGATGATGCCGCCAGTCGTTGAGATAGCGGTCGCCCATGTCCAACCGGCTGATCTCGTCCATGTACCGGCACAGGACATGCGGATAGCGCATCAGGCCCAGCAGCACCGCGCGCTTCAGGCTGTATTCGACACCGCGCCCGACATGGCGATTGGCCTCGGCCACCGCCTGGTGCACCGCCGCCGCATTGACCCGCCGGATGCCGAAGATGTCGAAATAGCGCGACATCATCGCGCGCTTATATTCGTAGGCCAGATCCTTGTGCGGGATCTGCTGCGCCAGTTCCTCCAGCCGCTGTTTCAGCGCGGCGCGGCCCTCGGGCGTGTCGGTCTGGGCCTGGGCGATCTCCGACTGCCAGAGCAGATCGCTGAGCGGCGTCGCGCGGGTGAGCACGTCCTCGAAACCCGCCGCGCCCTTTTCCTGGACCAGATCGTCGGGGTCCTGCCCCTGGGGCAGGGTGACGAAGGACAGGCTCTTGCCCGGCTGGAGCAGCGGCAACGCGCGGTGCGCGGCGCGGATCGCGGCCTTCTGACCCGCCGCATCGCCGTCGAAGCAGAGCGTCGGCACGTCGACCATCCGCCACAGCCGTTCCAGCTGATGCTCGGTCAGCGCGGTGCCGAGCGGCGCGACGGCTTCCTCGATCCCGGCCTGGGCGAGGGCGATCACGTCCATATAGCCCTCGACCACCAGCACGCGGCCGGATTTGCGCACCGCAGGCGCGGCACGGTCGAGATTGTAGAGGGTGCGCCCCTTGTCGAAGAGCGGCGTGTCGGGCGAGTTCAGGTACTTCGGCTCGCCGTCGCCGATGATCCGGCCGCCGAATGCGATCACCCGGCCGCGTGCGTCGCGGATCGGGATCATCAACCGGCCGCGGAACCGATCATACGGATCCTTGCCGTCGACCTTGATGAGCAGGCCGCACTCGATCAGCGCCGGGTCGCCATAACCTTCAAGCGCCGTCTTCAGCTTGCCCCGGGTGTCGGGCGCGAAGCCCAGGCCGAAGGCGCGCGCCGTCTCGGGCGTGACCCGGCGGCGGGTCAGCAACTCGCGCGCGTCGCCGCCCGACAGGCCGCCCAGCTGCTCGGAAAACCATGCGGCGGCATCGGTCATCGCGTCATGCAGGCCCTTGGCACGCTCCGCCTTCTGCGCGGCGCGGCGATCCTGGGCTGGCATGTCGAGCCCGGCGACCTGCGCCAGTTCCTTCACCGCGTCGATAAAGGGCAGACCGCGCTGGTCGGTCATCCAGCGAATGGCATCGCCATGCGCCGAACAGCCGAAGCAGTGGTAAAAGCCCTTGTCGTCGTTGACGTAGAAGCTGGGCGTCTTTTCGTTATGGAAGGGGCAGCAGCCCTTATATTCCCGGCCCGCCTTTTGCAGCTTCACCGTCTTGCCGATCAGCGCCGACAGACTGGTGCGAGCGCGAAGCTCGTCAAGGAATTGCGGGGTCAGGCTCATGGCGTCCTCGCGATTATAATGTGTAGCGGGGGATGGGGTTTTTGGCAAGGGTTGGGGGGGGGGGGCGGGCGCTCCCGAACGAAAAAGCTACTATATAAGGGTTTT
>NZ_JBNNOB010000093.1:0-15163 GCF_050274375.1 Sphingomonas sp. NPDC019816 | reverse complement strand
TTTTTTTTTTTTTTTTCGGAAACAAGTCGCAACGGTCGATCTTGCCGCTCCCCTCCCGCAGGCGGGAGGGGATGGGGGAGGGCCCGGGTGTCTCACCGAGCCCCCACCCCGATCACAAAACAAAACGACTCAAATCCGTATTCCGCGCCACCGCCGCCAACTGGCTGTCGACATACGCCGCATCGACGGTCAGCACCGTCCCCGGACGATCCTCCGCCTCGAAGCTGATATCCTCCAACAGCTTCTCCATCACCGTCTGAAGCCGCCGCGCGCCGATATTCTCGACCTGCGCGTTCACCTCGGCCGCGATCCGCGCGATGGCGGCGATGCCGTCCTCGGTGAAGGAAATCTCGACGCCCTCGGTGCCGATCAGCGCCTTGTACTGCGCGGGCAGCGACGCCTTGGTGTCCGACAGGATCGCGACGAAATCCCCCTCGGTCAACGCCTTCAACTCGACGCGAATCGGCAGGCGGCCCTGAAGCTCGGGCAGCAGGTCGGACGGCTTGGCGACGTGGAACGCACCGCTCGCGATGAACAGGATATGGTCGGTCTTCATCGGGCCGTATTTGGTCGCGACCGTCGTCCCCTCGATCAGCGGCAGCAGGTCACGCTGCACCCCCTCACGACTGACCGAGCCGCCGCGCACGTCGGACACCGCGATCTTGTCGATCTCGTCGAGGAACACGATCCCGTTCGCCTCGGCATCGGCCAGCGCGGCACGGCTGACCTCGTCCTGGTCGAGGCGCTTGTCGGCCTCTTCCTCGACCAGCTTGGTCCAGGCGGCCCCCACGGTCAGCTTGCGGCGCTTGAGCGGCGGACCGCCGCCGAACGCCTTGCCCATCATCTCCGACAGGTTGATCATCTGCGGCGCGGCACCGGGAATCTCGAACGGCATGGCCGGGGCCTGTTCCAGTTCGATCTCGATCTCGGTCTGGTCGAGATGGCCGTCGCGGAAGCGCTGGCGGAACGCCTCACGCGTCGCCTGGCTCGAATCCTTGCCGACCAGCGCGTCGAGCAGGCGGTTCATCGCCGCCTCTTCGGCCTTGTCCTTCACCGCGACGCGGCGGCGTTCCTTTTCCAGCCGGATCGCCTCCTCGACCAGGTCGCGGGCGATCTGTTCGACGTCGCGGCCGACATAGCCGACCTCGGTGAACTTGGTCGCCTCTACCTTCACGAAGGGCGCATCGGCGAGCTTCGCCAGACGACGGCTGATCTCTGTCTTGCCGCAGCCCGTCGGGCCGATCATCAGGATGTTCTTCGGCGTCACCTCGTCACGCAGGTCCGCGCCCAGCCGCTGGCGGCGCCAGCGGTTACGCATGGCCACGGCGACCGCGCGCTTGGCGTCGGCCTGACCGATGATATGCGCGTCGAGCGCGGCGACGATCGCCTTGGGGGTCAACTGGTCGTTCATGGAAACCCTAAATTACTGCGCGCCGTCGATGGCTTCGAGCGTGACGCGGTCATTGGTGTAGACGCAGACATCGGCGGCGATCGCCATCGCCTTGCGCGCGATCGTCTCGGCATCCTGTTCATAGTCGACGAGCGCCCGCGCCGCCGCGAGCGCATAATTGCCGCCCGAGCCGATCGCGCAAATGCCGTTCTCGGGCTCCAGCACGTCGCCGTTGCCGGTCAGGATCAGCGTCACGTCCTTGTCGGCGACGATCATCATCGCCTCAAGGTTGCGCAGGAACTTGTCGGTCCGCCAGTCCTTGGCGAGTTCGACCGCGGCACGCAGCAACTGGCCGTTATGCCGCTCCAACTTGGCCTCCAACCGCTCGAACAGGGTGAAGGCATCCGCCGTCGCGCCCGCAAAGCCGCCGATGACCGAGCCATCGCCCAGCCGCCGGACCTTGCGCGCATTGGGCTTCATGACCGTCTGGCCCATCGAAACCTGACCGTCCCCGGCCATCACCACCCGGCCGCCACGGCGCACCGAGCATATCGTCGTGCCATGCCAGGTGGGCATGGCGTGTTCATTCCCGCTCATGCGCGGCGATATGGAGGTGGGGATGCGCGGGTTCAATGGAGGCGATCACTCCCCGCCGCCGTTCCGCCTGAGCGAAGTCGAAGGCCACGCCCGGCCATTGCGGCCAGACGTACCTATTCCTCCCCTTGCAGGGGAGGTGGCAGGCCGCAGGCCTGACGGAGGGGTGTCCCCCGGCCCGAGATGTAGGCCGCACTCGCAACCGGCTACACCCCTCCACCAGCTGCGCTGGTCCCCCTCCCCTTGCAGGGGAGGAACAGATAGTTGCCCGGCATCTGCCGCTTCAGCGTGGCCTTCGACTTCGCTCAGGCTGAACGGAGGTCGGGGTCAGCGGAAAGCCCCTACTCCCCCAGCTTCTCGATCTTGTCCTTCAACGCGGCGAGTTCCGCCTTCAGCGCCGCCATTTCGGCGTCCTTGCTGGCGGCGGGCGTTGCCGGAGCCGAAGCCGGCGCCGCAGCACCCGGCTTGAACCCCTGCGTCGCCGCCTCGAACATTGCCAGATTACGCTTGGCCATGTCGGCGAAGGGCGTGTTGGCGAACGCGCCCTCGACCGCCGACTTGAACTGTTCCTGGTTGCGGCGGAAGCTGTCCATCGACGCTTCCAGATAGCCCGGCACCATCGCCTGCATCGAATCGCCGTACATGGAGATCAGCTGGCGCAGGAAATTCACGGGCAGCATCGTCTCGCCCCGGCTTTCCTCTTCCATGATGATCTGGGTCAGGACATTATGGGTGATGTCCTCGTCGGTCTTGGCGTCGACCACCTTGAAGTCGCGGCCCGCGCGGATCATCGCCGCGAGATGGTCCAGCGTGATGTAGGAGGAGGTTTCGGTGTTGTAGAGCCGCCGGTTCGCGTATTTCTTGACGATCACGATGCCGTCCGCCGCCTGCTTCTTCATGGACCCCCGCCTTTCTATGATTTTGGTGTAGCCTAACGCCATGGATTTCGCATCGCAACATGGTCCGCGCCCCTTGCCGCTGTTCCTGGCGATGTTGCGCAGCGAGGCTGCGGAAAATCCCGAACTGGCGCAGGCGGCACTGGAGGGTTTGCGACGCTATCAGGTGGCCCGTCGCGAACGCCCGATGCGCGCCCTGCCCGTCCGGCGGCGGCGCGGCCGGGTGCGATTGCGCGATGCGGGCGGCGGTGTCGGGTGCGAAGGCCGGCCGGTGCTGTTCATCCCCTCGCTCATCAACCCGCCATCGATCCTCGACCTGTCGCGCGACCGATCGTTGATCCGCTGGATGCGGGGACGGGGCCTGCATCCCTGGCTGATTGACTGGGGAACACCCGGCCCCAAGGATCGCGATATCGATGTCGCGGGGCATGTTGAGCGCTTCCTGCTGCCGCTGATCGCGACCTTCGCCGAGCCGCCGGTGCTGGTCGGCTATTGCCTGGGCGGCACGCTCGCCATGGCGGCGGCGGCGCGAAGCCGGGTCGCAGGCTTGGCCGCGATCGCCACGCCATGGCATTTCACCGGCTATGGCGAGGAGGCGCGCGCCGCGATGGCCGCGCAATGGGCGGCGGTCAAACCGACGTCCGAAGCCTTGGGCCTCGTTCCCATGGAGGCACTTCAGGCCGGCTTCTGGCGGCTCGACCCAGGCCGCACCATCGCCAAATACGCCGCCTTCGCCGAACTCGATCCCCGAAGCGACGCGGCGCGCCGCTTCGTCCGGCTGGAGGATTGGGCCAATCAAGGCGCCCCCCTGCCCCACGCTTTCGGCCGCGAGCTGTTCGAGGCGCTGATCGCCGAGGATCGTCCCGGACAAGGGCAATGGCGGGTAGCGGGCGCAACCGTCACACCCGCGCAATGTGACGCCCCTAGCGTCGAGTTCGTCGCCACCGCCGATCGGATCGTCCCCGCCGCCACCGCCATCGGCCTTTCCGACCGGCGCGAAGGGGGCACGGGCCATGTCGGCATGGTCGTCGGCGGCCGTGCGGAGCGACAGCTCTGGCAACCGCTGGCCGACTGGATCACCGCCCTCCCAATCCCTAGATAGACATGAACCAAAGAGGAGCCTTCATGACCGAGATCGTCATCACCGCCGCCAAGCGCACCCCCGTGGGCAGCTTCCTCGGCGCCTTCGCCGCCACGCCTGCGCACGAACTCGGCCGGGTGGCGATCACCGCTGCGCTGGAGCAGGCGGGCATCAAGGGCGAGGACGTGTCCGAGGTCATTCTCGGCCAGGTGCTGACCGCCGCGCAAGGCCAGAACCCCGCGCGTCAGGCCTCGATGGCCGCCGGCATCCCCAAGGAAGTGCCCGCTTACGGCGTCAATCAGGTCTGCGGCTCGGGCCTGCGCGCCGTCGCGCTCGGGCTTCAGGCGATCGCCAATGGCGATGCGACCATCGTGGTGGCGGGCGGCCAGGAGTCCATGTCGCTGTCGCCGCATGCACAGACGATGCGCGCCGGCACCAAGATGGGCCCGCTGACCATGGTCGACACCATGGTTTATGACGGCCTGACCGACGCCTTTGCCGGCTATCACATGGGCATCACCGCCGAGAATCTCGCCGAACAGTATCAGGTGACCCGCGACGAGCAGGACCAGTTCGCCGTCCGCTCGCAGAACCTGGCCGAGAAGGCCCGCGGCGAAGGCCGCTTCAAGGACGAGATCGCCCCCGTCACCATCAAGGGCCGCAAGGGCGAGACGGTGGTCGCTGACGACGAATATATCCGCGCCGGCGCGACCATCGAGAGCGTGTCGGGCGTCCGTCCCGCTTTCAAGAAGGACGGCACCGTCACCGCCGCCAACGCCTCGGGCCTGAACGACGGCGCCGCCGCGCTGGTCCTGATGAGCCGCGAGGAGGCCGACAAGCGCGGCGCGACGGTGCTCGCCACGATCAAGAGCTGGGCCTCGGCCGGCGTTGATCCGTCGGTGATGGGCATCGGCCCCGTCCCCGCCACCAAGCGCGCGCTCGAAAAGGCCGGCTGGACCGTCGGCGACCTCGACCTGATCGAAGCCAACGAAGCCTTCGCCGCGCAGGCGCTGTCGGTCGGCAAGGAGCTGGGCTTCGATCCCGACAAGGTCAACGTCAACGGCGGCGCCATCGCCCTGGGCCACCCGATCGGCGCCAGCGGCGCGCGCGTCCTTACGACTCTGATCTACGAAATGCAGAAGCGCGACGCCAAGAAGGGCCTCGCCACGCTGTGCATCGGCGGCGGCATGGGAATCGCCATGTGTGTTGAGCGATAAACACGCCACTTTTTGAAAATTACGCGATCAGCGGTGGAATTGCAGGGATGTGTCGAACGTGTCACATCCTTGCAACAAGGGTGACGTAATTTTCATGCGCCTTTCACCGAACACTTGTTTTCCGTCCTGAAATTTCTTTCCCTTGGATGAACGGACACGAATGATCCGTCGTACAAGGGGGTTTAATAATGAAGATGCGTACCCTGCTCGGAGCGTCCGCGCTTGCGAGCACGCTGATCCTGATGCCGGTCTCCGTCTTTGCGCAGACCGCCAATTCGGGCAGCACGGCGGGCCAACAGGAAGAGGATGCCGCCACCGATCCCAACGTCACGGAGCGCGCCGCCCAGGCCGCCGGCGACGTCGTGGTCACCGGTTCGCGCTTGGCGCGACCCAATCTCGATTCGCCAACACCCGTCACCTCGGTTACCGCCGAGCTGCTGACCTCGACCGGCAACCTGAACCTGGGCGACTCGCTCAACCAGCTGCCGGCGCTGCGCACGACCTACAGCCAGGCGAACTCGACCCGCTTCATCGGCACCGCCGGCCTGAACCTGCTCGACCTTCGCGGTCTGGGCACGCAGCGCACGCTGGTCGTCGTCAACGGCCGCCGTCACGTGACCGCGCAGCCGGGCAGCTTCGTGATCGACACGAACACCATCCCGACCGACCTGCTGGAGCGCGTCGACGTCGTCACCGGCGGCAGTTCGGCCGTGTACGGTTCGGACGCCATGGCGGGCGTCGTCAACTTCGTGCTGAAGCGCGATTTCGAGGGTATCCGCGCTACGGGCCAGAGCGGCATTTCGAAGTACGGAACGCGCGGTTCCTATTTCGGCGCACTGACCGTGGGTAAAAATTTCGCCGAAGGTCGCGGCAACATCGCGGCGTCGGCCGAATATTCGTTCTCGGACGTGGTGTATTTCACCGACCGCGACGACATCACCGGTGCGTTTTCGGGGCGTAACCAATTCAATGCGGTTCAGAACACGGGCCCGCAGCTCAACCCGAATGGCGGCGTGATTCGCCCGGGTGGAGAGCCTTCGACCGGTGATGGCATCCCTGATACCAATTTCCTGCGTAATATCCGCAACGGTAATATCTCGGAAGGCGGCATGTTCGCCTCGGCCTGCCCCGTGACGGCTGCCACGGGCGAGTCCGCAGCTGCCTTCGCGGCCCGTCGCGCTTTCACCTGCACCGGCATTGCCAACGTCGGCAGCTCGAATGCGCTGTCGCAATATGGCCGGACCTTTGCGTTCAACCCGGACGGCACGCTGACGGCGAACAACTGCATCACCGACCTGCGTCCGGCGTCGACCAACTGCGTTGGCGGCCGCGGCTCGACACTGCGTTTGCTGGGCATGTTGCAGCCGCGCATGGAGCGTGCCTCGGGCAATATTCTGGCGCATTTCGACATCTCGGACGCCTTCAAGCCGTTCGTCGAAGCCAAGTATGTGCGGATCAAGTCGCTGCAGGAGGGCCAGCCGACCTTCGCCAACAACACCTTCAGCATCAACAATCCTTACCTGACCGATCAGGCGCGGTCGACGCTCCAACAGGCGCTGGCCCCGGGAGCGACGAGCTTCACGGCGCAACGCTTCAACGTCGATTTCGGCGGACGTGGTGAAAACCATACCCGTGAGACGTTCCGCATCGTGGGCGGCGTCGAAGGCGATTTCGCGCAAGGTTGGCATTATGAAGTGTCGGCCAACTATGGGCGTCTTGACACCTTCTACCGTACGGCCGGCAATTACGTAACGCAGAAGTACAACAACTCGATCAACGCCGTGCGCAATGCCGCGGGTCAGATCGTCTGCGGTATCAACGCCGATGCCTCGACTGCCAACGATGACGCTGCCTGCGTCCCCGTCAACCTGTTCGGCCAAGGCCAGGTCAGCCAGGCTGCACTAAACTATTTCTCGGTTACCTCTACGCGCAAGCAGAAGGCCGAGCAGTTCGATCTCGTCGGCTTCGTCAACGGCAAGCTGTTCCGCCTGCCGGGCGGCGATGTCACCTTCTCGCTGGGCGGTGAATATCGTCGTGAGACGGCATTCTCGAAGTATGACGACCTGACCGCGAGCGGCGCGACGTTCCTGAACGCCATCCCGACCTTCGCGCCGCCGGCGTATGACATCAAGGAAGCGTTCGGCGAAATCAGCGTACCACTGCTTGCCGATCGTCCGTTCTTCCACGAACTGACCCTGACCGGTGCGGCCCGCGTCTCCCACTATAACATCGGCAATGCCGGCACGCCGTGGACCTACAACGTCAACGCGATCTGGGCGCCCATCCGCGACATCACGTTCCGTGGCGGCTATGCCCGTTCGGTCCGCGCTCCGTCGCTGGGCGAATTGTTCACGGCGAACAACCAGACCTTCGCCAATGGCCTGTCCGACCCGTGCAGCCAGAACAACATCAACAACAACCCCAACCGCGCTCGCAATTGCGCGGCGGCGGGTGTGCCCACGACCCAGACGTTCAACGGCACGACCGAGCCGTTCACCAACGTCCAGACGTCGGGTGTGTCGGGCTTCAACCGTGGCAATCCGAATCTGAATGCCGAGAAGAGCAACAGCTTCACGCTCGGCGCGGTGATTCAGCCACAGGTTATCCGTGGCCTCTCGTTCACGATCGATTATTACAACATCACGATCAAGGACGCGATCTTCTCGCTTGGCGCTCAAACGCTGGTCAATCAGTGCTATGACAATCCCAGCGGCATCAACAACCAGTATTGCGCTGCTGTCTTCCGTAACCCGAACGGCACCTTTGCCGGCCAGCAGGGTGTGATCCATGGCGGCGGCACGGTGACCTTCCCGGTCACGGGCCCGGCCTTCTTCTCGCAGGGCTTCAACTTCGCGAAGTTCGAAGCGTCGGGTATCGACATGGACCTGTCGTACCGTACCAAGATCAGCGACACCGGCACGCTGAGCCTGCGTGTTCTCGCCAGCTATGTGGCGCAGAACAATGCCTACACCGACGTGGCCGATCCGGGCTTCCGCGATCGGTATAAGAGCGAACTGGGCTATGCCGCATGGCGTGGTCAGTTCGTCGGCAACCTGAACTTCGAAACCTTCGATCTTCAGTATCGCCTGCGTTACGAAGGCAAGTCGACCATCGCGGCCGAATGGGAAACGCAGAATGGCTATGATGGCCGTCCGCCCCGTAACCCGGATGCCTTCCCGATGGTCTACTATCCCGAGGCCTTCTACCACTCGATCCAGGTCGGCTTTAACGCGACCGAGCGCTTCCGCTTCTATGTCGGTGTGGACAACCTCACCGATGTGAAGCCGCCTTACGATTTGATCGGTACGGCGTCGGGCGATCCGTACGACAATGTCGGCCGGTTCTTCTATGCCGGGTTCAAGGCCAACTTCTGATCCAGTCGGATCGGCAACTGATCGGGGCCTTCCTTCGGGAAGGCCCCTTTCTTATGCCCGTCCGAACCGCTGGCCCAATCCGGTCAGTAGCTCATACTGCGACACCCCGCACGCGGCGGAGGCTTGGGCCAAGTCGTAGGCCATGGCCACCCAATCGCCTTCGGCCAGATCCGGTCGGGCGGTCGCGTCGATCGCGATCAGGTCCATCGACACGCGGCCCAGCACCGGCAAGATAACGTCATCGACCACGGCGGCCCCCAAGCCCGACAGGGCGCGGCGATAGCCGTCGGCATAGCCCAGGTTGATGATCGCCACCTCGGTATCGGCCGGCGCGGTCCAGGTGGCGTTGTATCCGACCGTTTCGCCGGCGGTGACGCGGCGGCGTTGCAGGATCTGGGCCTCCGGCCAGGCGACTTGGCGGAGATCGTCCGCCATGTTCGCGCGCGGCGTTCCGCCGTACAGCGCCAGCCCGGGCCGCGTCAGGTCGAAATGATATGCCGTGTCCAGCCCGATCCCGGCCGAATTGGCAAGGCTCATGCGGCGTGCGGGGCTTTTGCCCTTCAGGCTGGCGAAGGCCGCCTGCTGGCGGGCGTTCATCGCGACGTCCTCATCGGCGCAGGCCAGGTGACTGTGCAGCGTCTCGACAGACAGTCCATCGAGCAGGCCGCCCCGCACCGCCTCGACCGAAACGCCCAACCGGTTCATCCCGGTATCGACCATCACGTCACAGAGGCCGCCGCCGCTGTCCCGCCAACGCGCGATCTGTTCGGGTGTATTGAGTACCGGGCGGGCGAACCCGGCCTTGGCGGCGGGCAGGTCCTCGGCGCGCAGGCCGTGCAGGACCGATAGGGTGACGCCCAACGGCGCCAGCGCCTGCGCCTCGGCCCAGTTGGCGACGAAGAAGTCGCGGCATCCCGCCTTGGCCAGCGTCTCGGCGACCAGCGTCGCGCCCAGGCCATAGCCGTTCGCCTTGACCGCCGCGCCACATGCCGCCGCTCCGCTCATCCGGTCGAGCGCCTGCCAGTTGGACACAAGCGCATCGCGGTCGACGCGCAGGCGGAGGGGGGCGGGTATTTCCATCACCCTCCAGGCTTTAGGCCCCATTGGTCAGGGGGAAAAGGCGGGTTCGGCTATTCGCGCCACTTCCCGCCCCTTACCCGATCCTCCGTTAGGCATGAGCGAAGTCGAAGGCCACGTCATGCACGGTCCACAAGCAGCCCTTCGTGGATCGGGTTTCCCTCGGCCTTCGACTTCGCTCAGGCGGAACGGAGGGCAGGGATTATCGCAGGGTGCGTATGATCCCGGAGAAATCCACCGGCGGCTGCCCTTCGCCCACGAACGCCGCATATAGTTCAGCCGCCCGCTCGCCCATTGGTGTGCTCGCGCCCGCGTCCTGCGCGGCCTGCATCGCCAGCTTCAGGTCCTTCAGCATCAGCGCCGCCGCGAAGCCGCCCTGATAGTCGTGATCGGCAGGCGTTTCCGGCCCGACGCCGGGGACGGGGCAATATTTGGTCATCGACCAGCTCTGCCCCGACGAGACCGAGGCGATGTCGTAAAAGGTCTGCGCCTCCAGCCCCAGCTTTTCGGCCAGCACGAACGCCTCGCACGTGGCGACCATCGTCGCGCCGAGCAGCATGTTGTTGCAGATCTTCGCCGCCTGGCCCGCGCCATGGCCCCCGGCGTGGATCACGGCCTGGCCCATGGCGGACAGGAACGGCTCGGCGCGCTCGAACGCGTCCTGCGGGCCGCCGACCATGAAGGTCAGCGTGCCCGCCTTGGCCGCTGCGATCCCGCCCGACACCGGCGCATCGACCGCCATCATGCCCTTTCCTCCCGCCGCCTCGGCGACACGGCGCGCGGTGGCGACGTCGATGGTGGAGCAGTCTATCAGGATGGCGGACGGCGGCGCGGCGGCGAACACGGCGTCAGCATAGACGCGCTCGACATGGGTTCCGGCGGGTAGCATGGTCACGACTGCCTCGACCCCGTCCATCGCCGCGATCGCGCTCTCGACGGGCAGGCACCCGGCCGCCTTCGCCGCCGCCAGCGCGTCCGCCGACAGGTCGAAGGCACGGACGTCATGCCCCGCCTTTGCGAGGTTGGCGGCCATGCCGCCGCCCATGTTGCCCAGGCCGATAAAGGCGATGCGTGCCATTTCTGCTCTCCTATGATCTTCTTTTTCTTCTGCTCCCCTCCCGCAGGCGGGAGGGGCCGGGGGAGGGAAAGGCGGCGAGCGATGATCTCGGTGAGCCTCCTCGCCCCCCCATCCCCTCCCGTTTACGGGAGGGGCGTGAGGCTCATCAGCCGTTGGTCCAGTTGGGGCTGCGCTTTTCCACGAATGCGGCCATGCCTTCCTTCTGGTCGGCCGAGCCGAACAGGCCGTGGAACAGGCGCCGCTCGAACTGCACGCCCTGCGCCAGCCCCATGTCGAAGGCGGCGTTGACCATTTCCTTGTTCGCACGGACCGCGATCGGCGCGAGCCCCGCGATGGTCGCAGCGGTTTTCAGCGCCTCCTCGATCAGATCGGCGGCGGGGACGAGGCGCGCGACGAGGCCGGAACGCTCGGCTTCCTCGGCGTCCATCATCCGGCCGGTCAGGCACATCTCCATCGCCTTGGCCTTGCCGACCGCATGAGCGAGCCGCTGCGAACCGCCCATGCCCGGCGTCACGCCCAGCTTGATCTCGGGCTGGCCGAATTTTGCGGTGTCGGCGGCGAGGATGAAGTCGCACATCATCGCCAGCTCGCAACCGCCACCCAGCGCATAGCCCGCGACCGCCGCGATGATGGGCTTGCGCGTGCGGGTGAAGTCGTCCCAGCCGGAGAAGTGATCCCGCCCGTACATGGCGGCAAAGTCCATCTCCTGCATTTCCTTGATGTCCGCGCCCGCCGCGAATGCCTTTGCAGAACCGGTGATGACGGCGCAGCGCTGTTCGGGATCGGCGTCGTAGGCGCGCATCACGTCGAGCAGTTCGGCGAGCAGCTCGGCATTGAGCGCGTTCAGCGCGTGCGGTCGGTTGAGCGTGACCAGGGTCACCGCCTCGCGGCGCTCGACGATGAGGGTGTTATAGTCGGTCATGCGGGCGTCCTCTTCAGCGGTCGTCGGGTGTCCAGCCCTGCCCGTCGGGCATGGGGGCGAAGATATGGTCGATCATCGTGTCGGTCACGCCCTCGGGCGTCGTGGGGTCCCAGCGCGGTGCATTGTCCTTGTCGACGATCAGCGCGCGGACGCCTTCGACAAAATCGGGGCGCTGGACGACGCGGGAGGCGATGCCGTACTCGCGGCGCATCTCGTCGGCGAAGTCGGTGGTCAGCCTGCCCTCGCGGAGCAGACGCAGCGAGACCTTGCAGGCCTGGGGTGATTTGGTGCGCAACACGGCGAGTTGCTGCGCCGCCCATTCGCCACCATCGGCCTCCACCGCGGCGATGATCTCCTCGAGCGTGTCGGCGGCGAACAGCCGGTCGATGTCGGCGGCGTGCGCCATGATCTTTGCCTCGGGCGCGGGCGTGCAGAGCCGGTCGAGCGTCGCAGCAATTTCCTGTGGCGCGGCGATGATTGCGGCCTTGGCCTCGTCCAGCGCGGATGCGGGCAGATAATGGGTCGCGAGACCGAGCGCATGCGCCTCGGCCCCGTCGAGCCGGTGGCCGGTCAGCGCCAGGAACTCGCCCATCCGCCCCGGCAGACGCGAGAGATACCAGCCGCCGCCGACGTCGGGGAACAGGCCGATCCCGGTCTCGGGCATGGCAAAGCGGGTGTTCTCGGTGGCGACACGGAAGCGGGCGGGCGCGGAGATGCCGACGCCGCCGCCCATGGTGATTCCGTCCATGAAGGCGACGATCGGCTTGGCATAGGTGAACAGCCGGTGGTTCATCCGGTATTCGCTGTGGAAGAAGCCGCGCGCCGCCTCGCCGTCACCCGCGCCGCTTTCCGCCAGCAGGCGGATGTCGCCGCCCGCGCAGAAACCGCGCCCCTCGGCATGGTCGATGATGATCGCCTCGACGCCAAGGTCACCGCGCCAGTCCTCCAGCGCGTCCAGCACGCCCTCGCACATCTCGCGGGTCAGTGCGTGGATCGCCTTGGGCCGATTGAGCCGCAGCTGCCCGACCGGGCCTTCGCGGGTGACGATCAGGTCTTCACTCATGTCTTTCCTTAACCCCTTCCCGTTCCCCGGCGGAGGCCGGGGCCCAGTGGTGGTAACGTATGAGGCGCGCCACCAGCTGCTTGGAAACTGGACCCCGGCCTTCGCCGGGGAACGGCTCAATTCTTCAACAGGTCCCGACCGACGATCATCCGCATCACCTGGTTCGTCCCCTCCAGGATCGAATGGACGCGCAGGTCGCGCCAGAAGCGCTCGATCGGATAGTCCATCAGATAGCCATAGCCGCCATGCAGCTGCAGCGCGCGGTCGACCACCGACGATCCGGTGTCGGTCGCCAGCCGCTTGGCCATGGCGGCGAAGCGGGTCTTGTCGGGCGCGCCGTCCGTCACCTTGGCGGCGGCGAGGTAGAGCAGCGCTCGGGCCGCCTCCAGCTCGGTCGCCATGTCGGCGAGCGTAAACTGCGTGTTCTGGAACTCGGCGATCGCCTTGCCGAACTGGCGGCGGTCCTTCACATAGGCGACCGACTCATCCAGGCAACGCTGCGCGCCGCCCAGCGAGCAGGCGCCGATGTTCAGCCGCCCGCCGTCCAGCCCCATCATCGCGATGCGGAACCCCTCGCCCTCCGCACCCAGCCGGTTGGCGACCGGCACGCGGACATTGTCGAACATCACCTGCCGCGTCGGCTGCGAATGCCAGCCCAGCTTGCGCTCGTTCGCGCCGAACGAAACGCCGGGCGTGTCCTTGTCGATCACCAGGCAGGAAATGCCCTTCGGGCCGTCCTCGCCGGTGCGGACCATGGTGACGTACACCTCATTCTCGCCGCCGCCCGAGATGAACTGCTTGGAGCCGGAGACGACATAATGGTCGCCTTCGAGGACCGCGCGGGTCTTGAGCGCCGCCGCGTCGGAGCCCGAGCCCGGCTCGGTCAGGCAATAGCTGGCCATGCGATCCATGGTGACGAGGTCGGGCAGGTAACGCCCCTTTACATCCGCGTCGCCGAAGCGGTCGATCATCCACGACGCCATGTTGTGGATCGAGATGAAGGCGGATGTGGAGGGACAGCCATAGGCCATGGCCTCCATGATCAGCGCCGCCTCCAGCCGCCCGAGCGCGATGCCGCCGGATTCTTCGGAGACGTAGATGGCGGCGAAGCCGAGTTCGGCCGCTTGCCTGATCGTGTCGCGCGGGAAGATGTGCTTCTCGTCCCACTCCGCCGCGAACGGCGTGATGCGGTCGGCGGTGAAGCGGCGCGCCAGTTCCTGGATTTCGCGCTGTTCGTCGGTGAGGTCGAATTGGGTCATTGTGCTTCCACTTCTGAAGCCCCTCCCGCAGGCGGGAGGGGTTTGGGGAGGGCAAGGAGTCTCACCGAGACCATCGCTCGTGGCCCTGCCCTCCCCCATCCCCTCCCGCTTGCGGGAGGGGCGTGCTTTTACGCCATCGTTGGGATCACGAAGGCGTTCTCACCCGTGGCGGAGCCATCCGGCCATCGTTGTGTCACCGTCTTCACCTTGGTCCAAAAGCGGACGCCCTCCATGCCGTGCTGGTTGACGTCGCCGAACGCCGAGCGCTTCCAGCCGCCGAATGTGTGATACGCGACCGGTACCGGGATCGGCACGTTGATGCCGACCATGCCCACCTCGACGCGCGCGGCGAACTCGCGCGCGGCGTGGCCGTTGCGGGTGAAGATCGCGACGCCGTTGCCGTACTGATGCTCGCTCGGCAGGCGCACCGCCGTCTCGAAATCAGGGGCACGGACGATCTGGAGGACGGGACCGAAAATCTCCTCCTTGTAGCTCTGCATGGCGGGCGTCACCCGGTCGAACAGCGACGGGCCAATGAAGAAGCCTTCCTCATAACCCTGCAACTGGAAGCCGCGCCCGTCGACGACCAGTTCGGCCCCCTCGTCGACGCCGGTCTGGATCCAGTCCTCGACCCGCTTCTTGTGCGCCGCATTGACGACCGGGCCGTAATGCGCCTGCGCATCGGTCGAGACACCGACCCGCAGCGCGTCGATCGCGGGGATCAGCTTTTCGCGCAGCGCATCCGCCGTCTTGTCCCCGACCGGCACGACGACGGGCAGCGCCATGCACCGCTCGCCCGCCGAGCCGAAGGCCGCGCCCGACAGGTCGGCGACCACCTGGTCCAGATCGGCGTCGGGCATGACGATGCCGTGGTTCTTCGCCCCGCCCATCGCCTGGACGCGCTTGCCCGCCTCGACCCCGCGCCGATAGACATAATGCGCGATGTCGGACGAGCCGACGAAGCTGACCGCGCTGATCGCGGGATGGTCGAGGATCGCATCGACCATCGCCTTGTCACCATGCACGACCTGAAGGATACCCTCGGGTGCGCCGGCCTCCAGCATCAGCTCGGCGAGACGAACGGGGACCGAAGGATCACGCTCGGAGGGCTTCAGGATGAAGGCATTGCCGCAGGCGATGGCGACGCCGAACATCCACATCGGGATCAAAAAAAAAAAAAAAAAAAAAAAAAAGCTCGAAAAACCCCCCTCC
>NZ_JBNNOB010000092.1:0-15499 GCF_050274375.1 Sphingomonas sp. NPDC019816 | reverse complement strand
AGACCCGCTCGGGCAAGCGCACCGCCAAGGCGGCGCTGAAGATCGCGGTCGACATGGCCAATGAGGGCCTGATCACCCGCGAGGAAGCGATTGCGCGGGTCGATCCGGCGGCGCTCGACCAGCTGCTCCATCCGACGCTCGATCCCAGCGCCAAGCGTGACGTGCTGACCAAGGGCCTGCCCGCGTCGCCCGGTGCCGCGTCGGGCAAGGTGGTGTTCGACGCCGATGCCGCCGAGCGCGCGGCGGCGGCGGGCGAGGCGGTGATCCTCGTCCGTGTCGAAACCAGCCCCGAGGACATTCACGGCATGCACGCGGCCAAGGGCATCCTGACCGCGCGCGGCGGCATGACCAGCCATGCGGCGGTCGTCGCACGCGGCATGGGGCGTCCTTGCGTCTCGGGCGCAGGCTCGCTGTCGATCGACAACAAGGCCAAGCTGCTGCGCGTCGGGGCCCGTGAGGTTCGCGAGGGCGACATCCTGACGCTCGATGGGTCGACCGGCGAGGTGATGGTCGGCGCGGTCGCCACCGTGCAGCCCGAGCTGGCGGGTGATTTCGGCACGCTAATGGAATGGGCCGATCAGGTCCGCCGCCTGAAGGTCCGGGCGAACGCCGAAACCCCGCTTGACTGCCAGACCGCGCGCGATTTCGGCGCGGAGGGTGTCGGGCTTTGCCGCACCGAGCATATGTTCTTCGACGCCGCGCGGATCACGGCGGTGCGCCAGATGATCCTGGCCTCGGACGAAGCGGGCCGCCGTGCCGCGCTCGCCAAGCTGCTGCCCGAACAGCGCGCCGACTTCACCGCGATCTTCGAGGTGATGGCGGGCCTGCCGGTGACGGTGCGTCTGCTCGACCCGCCGCTGCACGAGTTCCTGCCGCAGCAGGAGGCCGAATTCGCCGAGGTCGCGACGGCGGCGGGCGTCGACGTCGATACGCTCAAGCGCCGGGCGAACGAACTCCATGAGTTCAACCCGATGCTCGGCCATCGCGGCTGCCGCCTGGGCGTGACGTATCCTGAGATTTACGAAATCCAGGCACGCGCGATCTTCGAGGCGGCGCTGGACGTCGCGGAGAAGTCGGGCGAAGCGCCGATCCCCGAGGTCATGATCCCGCTGGTCGCCACGCGCCGCGAGCTGGAGCTGATGAAGGCGGTGGTCGACAAGGCGGCGCAAGCTGTGTTCGCCGAGCGTGGCAAGACGGTCGAATATCTGGTCGGCACCATGATCGAGCTGCCGCGCGCCGCGCTGAAGGCGGGTGCGATCGCCGAGGTGGGCGAGTTCTTCTCGTTCGGCACCAACGACCTGACCCAGACCACGCTGGGCGTCAGCCGCGACGATGCGGCGCGCTTCCTGGGCGCCTATGTCGAGAAGGGCATCTACGCCAAGGATCCGTTCGTCAGCCTGGACGTCGAGGGCGTGGGCGAACTGGTCAGCCTGGCCGCCGAGCGCGGCCGGGCGACGCGGCCCGGTATCAAGCTGGGCATTTGCGGCGAGCATGGCGGCGATCCGGCGTCGATCGCCTTCTGCGAGTCGGTCGGATTGGATTACGTCTCGGCCAGCCCCTACCGCGTGCCGATTGCGCGGCTGGCGGCGGCGCAGGCCGCGCTCAAGACGAAGTAACGGGGAAGGGGGCCACCCGCGATCGGGCGGCCCCTTTGTCCTCACGGGTCACTATCCGCGATGGCCTCAGGCGGCGATGCGCCGTGCCGGTGTCCAGTCGTCGGTGATCGTCGCGGCATGGCCCGCGCCGTGGTCGAACCGGCCGACCGTCTCGGCCATGCCGTTCGCCTCCAGTGCCAGCTGGCGCGCGGCGGCCGTGGTCTCCTCGACCATGGCGGCATTTTGTTGGGTCATCGAATCCATGTCGCCGATCGCCAGATTGATCTGCGAAAAGCCCGTCGCCTGTTGCTGGGCCGAACCGGCGATGTCGGCGATCAGGCCGCTCATCTCCCGGACCTGCGCGGCGATCCGGTCGAGCGCGGAGCCGGCGGCATGGACATGCTCGACGCCCGCGCGCACCTGATCCGCCGAGGCGCCGATCCGGCTCTTCACATCCTTGGCGGCATCGGCCGAGCGTTGGGCGAGCGCGCGGACCTCGCTGGCGACGACGGCGAAGCCCTTTCCGGCATCGCCCGCGCGCGCGGCCTCCACCCCGGCATTGAGCGCCAGGAGGTTGGTCTGGAAGGCGATGCCGTCGATCACCGCAATGATGTCGGAGATTTCGTTCGAGGTCCGCTCGATGCCGCCCATGGCGTCGATCGCGCGCTGCACCACCACGCCGCTCTCGGCGGCGTTGGTCTGGGCCGAGGCGGCGACGTCGGCCGCCTTGGCGCCGCTGACCGCCGATTGCTGCGCCGTAACGTTGATCTGTTGCACGGCGGCGGCCGTTTCCTCGATCGAGGCGGCCTGCTGTTCGGTGCGCATCGACAGGTCGTCGGCGGCATGGCGAATCTCGGCCGCGCCGTTGCGCACGCGCTGCGAGGCGGCGTCGATCTCGCGCATCGAGTTCTGCAGCATGGCGGCGGTGTCGTTGAAGCTGGCGCGCAACGGCTCGTAATCGCTGCGGAAGGGCGTTTCGATGCGATAGGTCAGGTCGCCGCCCGCGACCTTGCGCAATCCGTCACGCAGCGAATCCACGACCTGGCTCGTTTCATCGAGTTGCTGGGTGATGACGAGCAGATCGTCGGGCCGCTCGACCGGGTGCGGGATCAGCATGACGATGCAGCGCCGCGCCTCGCCGTTCGGACGCATGTTCAACCATTCGAAACGTGCGAAGCCGTCGCGCAGCGCCTGTTGCGCCCGTTCGGGGACATGATCTTCGGCGCGGCGACCGTCCCCCTGGATGGGGGCGGAAAAACGCGAAGGGCTATGACCGAGAATCTCGGACCGGGGGCGTTCGTAGATGGTTTCGGCGGCGGCATTGCACGCGACATATTGCCCGCCCGACATCAGGAGAATGGCATCGGGCGACCGGTCGAAGAGCGCACGCGCCACGCGCGTGTCGAGGTCCGCGACATCTCGCTTAAACCAGTTCATTGGTGCAAATCCCTAGCAAATCTGACCGCTCGATAGCGTTCGAAACTTAAGATAGGTTTATGGGGGCCGGACGGGACGGCGTAGGACTTTCCCGGCGGCGCGGCGAGGGATAAGCCGCCATCCTTCAATCCCATGGGGGCGATCGTCGATGCGTCGTGTTTGTGTTTCGTTGTTCGTCCTGGGTGCGCTGGCCGGATGTCAGCCGTCATCGCCCGATGATCGGGTGGCCCAGGCGGAGCGGCAGGAACGATCGCGCCAGGAAAAGGCCGCGCGCGAGATGGTGGCGCAAACCGAGGATCAGGTCCGCGTCAAGATGCTGGAGCAGCGCGTGACCGCCCTGGAGGCGCAGATCGCCACGATGCAGGGCGACCGCAAATTGCTGGACGCGCAACTGGTCGAGCAGCGGCTGAACCAGATCGAGGCGCAAAAATCGGGTGCGGAATCGTCCGTGCCGGCGCCGACGGCGACACCCGCTGCACCGGGAGGGCAGGCGGGCAAGGCTCTGGCCCAGCAAACGCCGCGTCCGTCGCCGACCTCCGCCGCGCGCAAACCGTTGGTCCTCGACCTGCGATAGCGCGCGAACGGGTGGAGGCCGCATCCCGGCACCGGGCCTGGGATGCGGCGGGAAGGCTTACTTCTTCAGGTGTGCCGAGATGAACTTGTTCATCTCGAACATGGTGCACTTGTCCTTGCCGAACACCTTCTTCAGCTTGTCGTCGGCCAGGATTTCCCGCTTGTTTTCCGGGTTCTGCAGGTTGTTGGCCTTGATATAGTCCCACACCTTGCTGATGACCTGGCTGCGCGGCAGCTTCTCGTTGCCGACGATCGCGCCCAGTTCCTCGGACGGCTGGACCGGGGCGTGGATGCCGGTGCCCGTGGTTGCGGTGGCCATGTTATTCCTTCCTATAATCCTTCAGCGTCCCGGCCCGATGGCGGGACGCGCGTGAATCACGCTTTCTTCAGCGCGTCCGCCTTGTGCGCCGCCTTTCCGCCGTTGTCACTCTCTACAATGTATTGCGGCTCGTCCTTCGACGCGCGCACGGTATGGCCCTTAATCTGGGTATCGCTGGTCTGCTTCTTCACGACCTTGCCCTCGGCGGTGCCGCCATGGCTGTTCCACTCGACGTGATCGCCCTTCTTGAACTCGGTCATCGTCACTCTCCTGAGGTTTGGTCGCCATCAATCCGCCGGGGCGTTCGTTGGTTGCAACGCCCGGCCCGGCGGGGCATCAGGGCGGCCATCCAAGGAGACAGGAACCCATGAAGACCCGCGCCGCCGTCGCCTTCGAGGCCAAGAAGCCGCTCGAAATCGTCGAACTCGATCTGGAAGGCCCCAAGGCGGGCGAGGTCCTGGTCGAGATCATGGCGACCGGCATCTGCCATACCGACGCCTATACGCTCGACGGGTTCGACAGCGAGGGGATCTTCCCCAGCGTGCTGGGTCATGAAGGCTGCGGCATCGTGCGCGAGGTAGGCGCGGGCGTGACGTCCGTGGTGCCGGGCGATCACGTCATCCCGCTCTACACCCCAGAATGCCGCCAGTGTAAGTCGTGCCTGTCGGGCAAGACCAACCTGTGCACCGCGATCCGCGCCACCCAGGGCAAGGGGCTGATGCCCGACGGCACGACCCGCTTCAGCTATAAGGGCCGGCCGATCTTCCATTATATGGGCTGCTCGACCTTCTCGAACTTCACGGTCCTGCCCGAAATTGCGGTCGCCAAGATCCGCGAGGACGCGCCGTTCGATACCAGCTGCTATATCGGCTGCGGCGTGACGACGGGCGTGGGCGCGGTGGTCAACACCGCCAAGGTCCAGCCGGGCGAGAATATCGTCGTCTTCGGGCTGGGCGGCATCGGCCTGAACGTCATTCAGGGCGCCAAGCTGGCGGGCGCGGGCCGGATCATCGGTGTCGACATCAACCCCGACCGCGAGGAATGGGGCCGCCGCTTCGGCATGACCCACTTCCTCAATTCCAAGGGGCTGAGCCGCGAGGAGACAATCGCCAAGGTACTGGAACTCACCGATGGCGGCGCGGACTATAGCTTCGACGCGACGGGTAATACCGAGGTGATGCGCACCGCGCTGGAATCCTGCCACCGGGGCTGGGGCACCAGCATCATCATCGGCGTGGCCGAGGCGGGCAAGGAAATCAGCACGCGCCCCTTCCAGCTGGTGACGGGTCGTAACTGGCGCGGCACCGCGTTCGGCGGCGCGCGTGGTCGGACCGACACGCCCAAGATCGTCGACTGGTATATGAACGGCAAGATCGAGATCGACCCGATGATCACCCACCGCCTGACGCTGGAGGAGATCAACAAGGGCTTCGACCTGATGCATGCGGGCGAGAGCATCCGCAGCGTTGTGATCTTCTGATGTTCAGCCATGTCATGTTGGGGGCCGACGACATCGCGGCGGCCAAGCGTTTCTATGACGCGATCCTGGGCGTGCTGGGCGCGCCCGAGGGTGTCGTCGATCCGCTCGGGCGGCTGGTCTATAGCCACAAAGGCGCGCGCTTCCTAATCTCCAAGCCGATCGATGGCGAGCCCGCCACTCACGCCAATGGTGCGACGCTGGGCTTTGCGATGGACTCGCCCGAGCAGGCCGATGCCTGGTATGCCGCCGGGCTGGCGCATGGCGGCACCGCGATCGAGGACCCACCGGGCATCCGCAACGTGCCCGTCGGCAAGGTCTATCTGGCGTATTTGCGCGATCCGACTGGCAACAAGCTGTGCGCACGGCATCTGGTGGAGGCAGTCTGATGTATACGCATATCATGGTCGGATCGAACGACATCGCGCGGTCCAAGGCGTTCTACGACGCGCTTTTCGGCGCGCTGGGCGGCGAGCCGGGGATGCAGATGGGCGACCGTCTGCTCTACCGGCACAATGGCGCGGCCTTCATGGTCACCCGCCCGATCGACGGACAGGCCGCGACCTTCGCCAATGGCGGGACCATCGGATTAGGCGCGGCCGATCCGGCGCAGCTCGACGCCGCGCATGCGGCGGGCGTGGCGCATGGCGGCACCGCGATCGAAGCGCCGGTGGGTGAGCGGCAGACGCCGATGGGGCCGGCCTATCTCGGCTATCTGCGCGACCCGGACGGCAACAAGCTGTGCCTCGGCTGTCGCCTGACCGCGCCCGCTTCCGGGGCGTGAGCGGCGACTATATCCTGACGCTGGCGTGCCAGGACCGGGTCGGCATCGTCGCCGCCGTGTCCGGCGCGCTGGCGGGGATCGACGGGTTCATCCTCGACAGCCAGCAATATGCCGATCTGGAGACGGGGCGCTTCTTCCTGCGCATCGTCTTCACCGGGCAGGGAAATCGTTTTCCCGCCTCGGTCGAGGGGGTGCGCGTGGCGCTGGCGGAACCTGCGGCGCGGTTCGGGTTCGACTGGCATGTCGCCCCCGCCACCGAGCGGCCCCGGATGCTGATCGCGGTGTCGAAGGGCTCGCATTGCCTCAACGACCTGCTCCATCGCTGGCGGACCAACACGCTGCCGGTCGAGATCGTCGGGGTCGTGTCCAACCATGACAGCTTGCGTCCGCTGGTGGAGTGGCATGGCCTGCCCTGGCATCACCTGCCGGTCGACAACCGCAATCGCGCCGAACAGGAAACGGCGATGCTCGACCTGATGGAGAGCACGCGCGCTGATTATCTCGTCCTCGCCCGCTATATGCAGGTGTTGGGCGAGCGGCTGGTCGCCGCGCTGCCGGGGCGGTGCATCAACATCCATCACAGCTTCCTGCCCGGCTTCAAGGGCGCGCAGCCCTATCACCGGGCGCATGCGCGCGGGGTGAAGCTGATCGGCGCGACCGCGCATTTCGTGACGGCGGACCTCGACGAAGGGCCAATCATCGAACAGGCGGTCGAGCGGGTCGATCACCGCGCCAGCGTCGACGACCTGATCCGTATCGGCCGCGATATCGAGGCGCAGGTGCTGGCCCGCGCCGTCGTCTGGGTGGGTGAGCGGCGGGTCTTCCTCAATGACAACCGGACGGTGGTGTTCCGATGACGATCGAGACGATGTCGACTTCCAAGGCGCATGGCGGCGTGCAGGGCGTCTATGCGCATGACAGCGCGGCGACCGGCACGCGCATGACCTTCTCGGTCTTCGTGCCCGAGCATGACGAGGGCGAGAAGCTGCCCGTCCTCTGGTATCTGTCGGGCCTGACCTGCACCCATGCCAATGTGACGGACAAGGGCGAGTTCCGCGCCCCTTGCGCCGAGCACAGGGTGATCTTCATCGCCCCCGACACCTCGCCGCGTGGCGAGGCCGTGGCGAACGACGATGCCTATGACATGGGGCAGGGCGCTGGCTTCTATGTCGATGCGACGCAAGAACCTTGGACACCGCACTTCCAGATGCGCAGCTATATCGAGTACGAATTGCCCGCGCTGATCGCCGAGCATTTCCCCATGGCCGACATGGATGCGCAAGCGATCACCGGCCATTCGATGGGCGGGCACGGTGCACTGACCATCGGCCTGCGCAACCCGGATCGGTTCCGCAGCGTGTCGGCCTTCGCCCCCATCGTCGCGCCATCTCAAGTGCCGTGGGGTGAAAAGGCGCTGGGCGGTTATCTGGGGCAGGACACCGCGGCTTGGCGACAGGCGGACGCCGTCGCGCTGATCGAGGACGGTGCGCGCGTGCCCGACCTGCTGGTCGATCAGGGCGATGCCGACCAGTTCCTGACCGAACAACTCCGCCCCCAATTGCTGGCCGAGGCGTGCGAGAAGGCGGGGATCGCGCTGACGCTTCGGATGCAGCCGGGCTACGATCACAGCTATAATTTCATCTCCACCTTCATGGCCGACCATGTCGCCTGGGCGGCGGAGCGACTGCGGCGATAAATCCCCGCCTGCTGAGCCAAGCATCCCTCCCTCCGTTCTGCCTGAGCGAAGTCGAAGGCCAAGGGAATATGCCCAGGTTCAGGCGGTGTAGCGTGGCCTTCGACTTCGCTCAGGCTGAACGGATTTGTGTGACATGGGTTAAGGGGATGCGAGTTTTGCACCCCGGCAATCGATACGCTATCGCACCGGCTTTGACGTGAAGGACGATTTATGAGCTGCGCGCATGGCGACCCGGAGGATGGCGACCTGATTGGGGAGGACGGCAAGATCGCCGTGCCCGATCATGTCGCCGACGCGATCCGCACGCTCATCGCCTGGGCCGGCGACGATCCCACGCGCGAAGGGTTGATCGACACCCCCAAACGCGTCGCGCGGGCGTGGCGCGAATATTGCGCCGGCTATGGCGACGACCCTGCCGTCCACCTGTCGCGCGTGTTCGAGGAGGTCGGCGGCTATGACGAGATCGTGCTGTTGAAGGACATCCCCTTCCAGTCGCATTGCGAGCATCACATGGCCCCGATCGTCGGCCGCGCGCATATCGCCTATCTGCCGCGCAACCATGTCGTCGGCATCTCGAAGCTGGCCCGTGTCCTCCACGGTTTCGCGCGCCGGTTGCAGGTGCAGGAGCGGCTGACCGCCGAGGTCGCCGACTGTATCTGGGATAATCTCAAGCCGCTGGGCGTCGCGGTGGTGATCGAGGCGACGCATGGCTGCATGACCTCGCGCGGGGTGCGCACGCCGGGCGTGTCGATGGTGACCAGCCGGATGATGGGCGTGTTCCGCGACGACGATCGCAGCCGCAAGGAAGTCCTGTCGCTGATGGGCATGGCCGGATGATCCGCCGCACCGTGCTGGTGACCGGCGCGGCCAAAAGGCTGGGCGCGAGCATCGCCCGGCGGCTGGCGGCGGACGGGCATCGGCCGGTGATCCATTATAACGGCTCAGCCGAGGATGCGGCGGCGCTGGCGGCGGAGCTGGATGCGCCGATGGTGCAGGGCGACCTGTCCGACCTGGGCGACAGCGATGCGCTGTTCACGCGCGCCTGTACAGCGGCAGGAGGACCGATCGACGGGCTGGTCAACTCTGCCTCGGCGTTCGAGTTCGACCGGCCGCCGCAAACGGATGCGGACCTGATGGCGAAGCTCTACGCCATCAACGCCGCCGCGCCCGTTTTGCTCGCCTCCGCGCTCGCACGGCAGGATGATGTGGCGGACGGGGCGGTGGTCGACATCCTCGACCAGAAGCTCGCCAATCCGAACCCCGATTTCTTCGCCTATAGCTGCGCCAAGTTCGCGCTGGCGGGGGCGAATATGATGCTGGGGCAAGGGCTGGGGCCGCGTATCGCGGTGAATGCGGTTGCGCCCGGCCTGACCCTGCAAAGCGGCGACCAGTCGGATGAGGAGTTCGCTGCGGCATCGGTCAAGAACCTGCTGCGCCGCCCGATCGGCGCGGCGGCGGTGGCGGAGGCGGTGTCTTTCCTGATGACCGCCCGAGGCATCAGGGGGCAGACGCTGTACGTCGATTGCGGGCAGCGCTTCTGCCGCCGTGACGGCGATGTGATGTTCGAGGGGCGGGAATGAGCGCGACCTATACGATATTGCTCGACGATCTGCGCCTGACGATGCGCCTCGGCATCCACCCCCACGAAGCCGAACCACAGTCGATCAGCCTGTCGGTCGCGATGACCGTCACCTATCCCGCCGCCCCCCGCGCCGACCGGATCGACGAGGTGCTGGATTACGATTTCCTGCGCGACGGCATATTGGCGATGGCGCAAGGACCCGGCTTCGCGCTCCAGGAAAGTCTGTGCGAGGCGGTGGCGGCCCTGTGCCTCTCCGATCCGCGCGTGGAGATGGTGACGGTCCGGTCGATGAAGACCGGCATCTATCCCGACGCGCGGGTCGGATGCGAGATCCGCCGCGCGCGCTAGGGTCAATCGACATGTATGCCCGGATGTCGATCCGGCCCAGCAGGAATCGGTATTCCTCTCACATGAAGGCCGTTCAGCGCTGTCATCGAATTATCATCGGACTGTCATCAATCTGTTGCGAACCGGGCGGGGGCTGGCCTAAGCCGCCGCAAACAGGGCGGAACCAGCATGGTGATGAAGTCGAGACCCCATCGCGCCCGTTACGGGCTGGCGGCCATTATCGCATTGGCGATCTGCCCCATCCCGGCCAACGCGCAGACGGTGCAGGAGCTGCAACGCCAGATCGATGAGCTGAAAGCGCAGATCAAGGCGCTGACCGATGCGCAAAAGGGAACCGTCACCGTCGCGGCACCCGCGATCCCGCCCGCCGCACCGGCCGCGCCTGCAGCCCCGCCGCAACTGGCGGCGACCACGCCCCCGGCCAGCGCCCCGGCACCGCGCGTCGCCGTCGCCAAGCCTCCATCCGCCCGTGCACCCTGGTATGAACGGTTCCGCCTGCGCGGCTATACGCAGCTGCGCTACAATGCCGTGCTGGATGAGGATGGCCCGCCGTCCGACACCGGATCGCGGCTGCGCTCGGTGCATGACAGTTCGATCAACGAGGATGGCGGCTTCCTGCTGCGCCGCGTCCGGCTGGTGCTCCAGGGCGACATCACCGATCGGCTGCAACTCTATTTCCAGCACGACTTCGGCACGGCGGTGAACAATCAGTCGAGTGCGGAGCGGCGCGAGAATTTCGGCCAGCTGCGCGACGTCTATGTCGACTGGTTCCTCGATCCCGAGCGCCGCCTCCGGCTGCGCTTCGGCCAGTCCAAGGTGCCGTTCGGATGGGAGAATCTGCAATCCTCGTCCAACCGCGTGCCGTTCGACCGCTCCGACGCGATGAACAGCGGCGTGCCGGGCGAGCGCGATGTCGGGATGAACCTCTATTACACGCCCGACCGCGTCCAGGCGATCTGGGACCGGCTGACCAAGGCCAAGCAGAAGCTGTTCGGCAATTATGGCGCGTTCGGGCTGTCGGTCTATAACGGGCAGGGGACGAACCGCACCGAGCGCAACCCGACGGTGATGAAGGTCGCGATGGCGACCTGGCCGATCGAACTCGATGGTCTGGGACCGCTGTTCCGGGGGCAGGTGCTGGAGGTCGGGGGATCGGCGCTGTTCAACCGTTTCCGCCCCGAACTGCGCAGCGGCGGCGTCAGCATGCAGAGCTATCGCGACGAACGCGTCGGTTTCCACGCCATCCTCTATCCGCAGCCCTTCGGCATCCAGACCGAATGGACCAGCGGTTATGGCCCGCAGTTCGACAGCGATCTGCGCATGGTGCGATCGTCGCCGCTGGGCGGCGGTTATGTCCAGCTGATGGGCAATCTGGGCCGGACCCCGGTCGGCCGCGCCATCCCCTATGTCCGCTGGCAACGCTATCGCGGCGGGTGGAAGGCCAATGCCGACGCACCCCGGCTGGAAACCGACGAATGGGAGGCCGGCGTCGAGCTGCAACTGGTCGAGGCGCTGGAGCTGACGCTCGCCTATGCGCGGATGGAACGGCGTGAGGCGGATTCGCGGCGGACCGGCCGCGCGACCGGTGACCTGATCCGCACCCAGCTGCAATTCACCTATTGAGGATCAGCCGCCGCCCCTGGTGGTGAAGTCAATGCGGATGCGCACCCATTCGCCGACCATTTCCTTGCCGCCGATGCGCGGCGCGCGGACGCGGAATTGCCACGCCGCCTCGCGCATCGAGCGGGCGAGGCCCGAACCGGCGGGGGACTCGCCCAGGATCTGGCAATTCTCAACCCGGTAATCGGTTATGGTCCGGCATGCAATCAAAGCCCAACTGCCCGGCGGCGGCGGGTTGCGCAAATAGCCGCGTAGTTCGGCATCGCTGGGCGGGCGCGGATACCATTGCGCGTTGTATAGGCGCTTGCCGCCCGGGCCCTCGCCGGGACCATAGGCCGAGGCGCTGTCCTCGCCGCGATCGTCGCCATCGCTCGACCCGACGCCCTTACCTGACCCCTTGGGCAGGGCAGCGATGTCGCCCGCCGCGAACAGGGACTTGTCGCCCCATTGCCAGGCCGGGGTGGGCGTCGTCTCCGCCGGCTTTTCGGTCGGGGGCGTGGGGGTGTCGGGCTGCTTCTGGATCACCGGCGCCTTCGACCCGCCGGCGGCGGCGGGCTTGCGCGTGACGGTGCGTGTCCTGGGCACCGGCGCGCCGGCATCCTCGGTCGAGGGGGAGACCGAGAAGGTGCTGAGCGAGGGGGATTTATCCTGCTCGATCAGCTTGGGCGCCAGATGGAGCAACAGCCAGGCGAGCAGCAGATGCGCCAGGATCGTCAGTGTCAGCGAGGCGCCGCGCTCGCGCACCCTGTCGCGGTATCGCTCGGGTACGAGGTTCCAGAGCGACGGTCGGGGTGATGCGGGGGTGTCGACGCTCATGATGGCGACACCCCCGCGTCAGACCTTCGGTCTGCCACTGCCCTTATCGGGGGACGAAAAGACGACGCTCCGATGGCCGGCATGGCGCGTCGTCTTAGCCGAGAAGGACAGGGCGCATCACGCCCGGTTGGCGGCGGACAGCACCGCGCGGACGCTGGCGGTGGCGATGTCGGTGTCCAGGCCGACGCCGAACACCACCCGGCCATCGGGGGTGCGCGCTTCGACATAGGCGGCGGCCTGTGCGTCCGCGCCGTGGCCGATGGCGTGTTCGTTATAGTCGATGACTTCCAGGTTCGGCCCCGTGGTGTCGGCGAGCGCCGCGATCACGCTGGAGATCAGGCCGTTGCCGCGGCCCGAGATCGAGCGTTCCTCGCCGTCCACCTGCACGCGGCCGATAAAGGTCCGCTGGCCGGTCGAGCCGCTTTCCTCATAGTCGCGCAGCACGAAGCGGTCGCCCTCGCGCGGCAGGTAGGTGGCCTCGAACCCCGCCCAGATATCGGCGGCGTTGAGTTCGCGGCTGGTGGCGTCGGCCAGTGCCTGGACATGGCGGCTGAAATCGGCCTGGAGCCGCTTGGGCAGCTTCAAGCCCTTGTCCTGCTCGATCACCCAGGCGACGCCGCCCTTGCCCGATTGCGAATTGACGCGGATGACGGCTTCGTAAGAACGGCCGAGATCGGCGGGGTCGATGGGGAGGTAGGGCACTTCCCACAGATCGTCGTTGCGCGCCGCTTGGGCTGCAAAGCCCTTCTTGATCGCGTCTTGATGGCTGCCCGAAAAGGCGGTGAAGACCAGATCGCCCGCATAGGGGGTGCGCGGATGGACGGGCAGGTTGGTGCAGTAATTGACCGTGTTCACGACCTCGTCGATGTCCGACAGGTCGAGCTTGGGATCGACGCCTTGGGTGTACATGTTGAGTGCCACGGTCACGAGGTCGCAATTGCCGGTGCGCTCGCCATTGCCGAGCAGACAGCCCTCGACCCGATCGGCACCCGCCATCACGCCCAGTTCGGCCGCGGCGACGCCGGTGCCCCGGTCGTTATGCGTGTGGAGCGAGATGACCACCGAATCGCGGTTCGGGATGTTGCGGCCGAACCATTCGATCTGGTCGGCATAGACATTGGGCGTCGCGCATTCGACCGTGGCGGGCAGGTTCAGGATCAGCGGATGGTCGGGCGTCGGCTTCAGCACGTCCATGACGGCGGCGCAGACCTCGACCGAGAAATCCAGCTCGGCGGTCGAGAAGGTCTCGGGGCTGTATTCGAAGAACCAGTCGGTGTTCGGCCGCTTGGCCGCCTCGTCGCGCAGGATCTTGGCGCCCTCGACGGCGATCTGGCGGACCTCGTCGCGGGTCATGCCGAACACGATCTTGCGCCAGGCCGGGCTGACCGCGTTATAGAGATGGACGATCGCGGTGCGCGCGCCCTCCAGGCTCTCGAAGCTGCGTTCGATCAGGTCGCGGCGCGACTGGGTGAGGACCTGGATCGTCACGTCGTCGGGGATGCGCTCGTCGCGGATCAGGCCCGAGATGAAGTCGAACTCGGTCGCGCCCGCGCTGGGGAAGCCGACCTCGATCTCCTTCAGGCCGACCTTGACCAAGAGGTCGAACATCCGCGTCTTCTTTTCCGCGTCCATCGGATCGATCAGCGCCTGGTTGCCGTCGCGCAGATCGGTCGACAGCCAGCGCGGCGCCTTCGTGATCGTGCGGTTCGGCCATTGCCGGTCGGGCAGGGCGATGGTGGGGAAGGGGCGGTACTTGGTCGAGGGATCGCGCAGCATGATCGGGTCTTCCAACAGTCTCGGCCGCGTCAGGCCAGGGGCGCAGCGGGGATAGGCTTATCGGTTCATCCAGCCCTTAGGGAAGTCGCGCATGGCCACGCCGATCCTCCCCTAAGGGCGGATAAGTCGAAGCGACAGGAGCGGCAGCGCGGGGATCATGATGTACGGGTTCATGCCGCGTCGGGGCGGGCTTGTCCATATCGCGGATGGACCGGTCGCACGGTTTGTTGCGCGGTGACGGATTTTTGAGCCGGTCGATTATAAAAAACAAAAGGCGGGGCCGTAATGACGACCCCGCCTTTCGCGAATGGGAGACGAGCGCGAGTTTACTGCGCGGTGAAGGCGGCGTTGATCGTCAGGTCGACCTCGTCACCCACTACCGGAGTGTAGGCGCCGACGCCGAAGTCCGAACGCTTGATCTTGCCCGTCGCGCGGAAGCCGACGTTCAGCTTCTTCGACATCGGGTTGGTGCCCGCGCCGAAGAAGGTGGCGTTCAGCGTCACCGGCTTGGTCTGGTCCTTGATGGTCAGGTTGCCGGTAATGACCGCCTTGGTGCCCATGACCTTGACGCCGGTCGAGACGAAGCGCGCGGTCGGATAGGTGGCCGCGTCGAAGAAATCCTTGGACTTCAGATGCTCGGCGAACTTGGCGCTGGTGACCGACAGTTCGTCGATCTTGAAGGTCACGTCGACCTTGGCGGTCTGCGGCCGGGCCGGATCGAGGGTCAGTGTGCCCCCGGATGCGCCGAACTGCCCCTCGAGCATCGAGAAGCCCATATGGTTCAGCGACCAGGTGACCTGGGTATGGGCGGTATCGACGGCATAGGTGCCGGCGACGACGCGCGAGGCCACGGGTGCGCCCGGCTGGGTCTGAGCGATGGCGGCGGGCGTGGCGAGGACGAGCGCCAGGGCGGCGGGGACGGCGAAACGCATGCGTGGGTACTCCCTGTTGGACTGGGGCCGTTGTGGGCCGTGCGGTGAACGCACGTCAAAGGCCAAGGTCGCAACGATGCGTTTCCGCGTTGGGGTGGGGAGGTGGTCTCTGCGAGGCCCCTTTCCCTCCCCCATCCCCTCCCGCCTGCGGGAGGGGAGCGTTATTGGGCCGCCGTTACGCATAACCGCGACCTGTCAAAGCGCTGCTAAGTCAGCTTGCGTGCTTGCCGCAGCCACAAGCACGCCCCTCCCGCAGGCGGGAGGGGATGGGGGAGGGCCCGGTGTCTCACCGAGCCCACCCCCCAGACGAACAAATCAGTTCTTCGCCTTGTCCACCAGCTTGTTCGCGCCGATCCACGGCATCATCGCGCGCAGTTCGCTGCCGACCTGCTCGATCGGGTGGCGCTTGGCGGCGATGCGGCTGGCCTTCAGTTCGGGCTGGCCGGCGCGGTTGTCGAGGACGAAGTCCTTCACGAAGCGGCCCGACTGGATGTCGGCCAGGACGCGCTTCATTTCCTTCTTGGTCTCGTCGGTGATGATGCGC